>DASUQJ010000130.1:0-2148 GCA_036280615.1 Nitrososphaeraceae archaeon | reverse complement strand
ATAAAAAATGGATTCAGTGCAGTGAAGGCTATGCCTGCAAACAATGGCCCGCCTTTTGTCTTACTAGCAAGTTTCTTCAATAGAGATAGCGTACCATCTTTATCGCTATTCGCCATTGGCATGGTTGCAGCGATTGTTCGTTTCCGTATTATAACATTGATATTCGAAGATGAGAATATTATTATGGCTACCCCTCCTATAACTCCAACAATTCTTAAACCCTCATCTAAACGAAAAACCGATTAGCCCCAGCGATATGATTAGGATTAATGGTAGTTCCACGAATGTGTGTCCTAAGGCAGTTTTGATGCCCGAGCGAACACCTTGTTTGCTTCCATAAAATAGATTAGCAAAGAATAAAGGACCTGGAGACAGGACGCCGGACGCTGAGAGCAAAATTACCTGCATGGAAAACTCTACTATATCCATTTTTTACCAAACAATGAATAATTTGGTGGTAACCTCATTTATGTTGATTCAGTATAATTCTAGGATGGAGCTGTTGACCTGTCAAGTACCTCTTCACTAAATAGGTTTATTTGTAAGAAATAAATGTATCAATAGTGGCCAACATAATTAGGATTGAAAAATAACAGCCAAGTACATGATTTAATTAGAAATTCGGAGGTTAGTGATATTTTGAATAATGCACTAACTGGTCAATTTCTAACATTAAATGAATGCATTAGGCTTCTTAGGTCTGAAGATATCTACGCAATAGGTTTAGTTGGAAACATTTTGAGACAAAGACTTTACGGAAATAACGTAACCTTTGTCAATAATATCATCTTAAACTACACAAATGTTTGTGTTACCTATTGTAAATTTTGTGCTTTTTATCGTAAGCCTGGTGATAAAGAAGCTTACACGGTACCCTTGGAGGAAATCATTCAGCGTGTAACAACCTCCAGAGAGATGTTTGGAATTACGCAGATATTGATTCAAGGTGGTCACAATCCGAATTTGGGTATCGAATACTACGAGGATGCCTTCAGATCTATAAAAACAAAATATCCAGAAGTAGGAATTCACGGGTTATCGGCATCAGAAATAGATATGATAGCGAAGGTTGAGAGAAGTAGCACAAAAGAAGTACTCGCAAGGTTGAAAGAGGCTGGGTTGGATTCTCTCCCCGGCGCTGGAGCAGAAATTCTTGATGATGATGTAAAGGCACAGATTAGTCCTTTGAAAATTAAGAGTGATGAATGGCTTAGAATAATGGAGGAATCACATAGTCTTGGATTGAACTCGTCCGCAACAATGATGTACGGCACGGTGGAAAGTGAAGAACAACAAGCGCGACACATAATGAAAATTGCACATTTACAACAAAAGACTAAAGGATTTATGGCATTCATTCCTTGGAGTTTCGAACCAAATAAAACAGAGATACAGGGTGAAGGACTGATAAAATATCCCTCTGGTGGATTGCATTTACTAAAAATGATCGCGATATCACGAATAGTATTTTATGGTATAATTGATCATCTTCAATCGTCTTGGTTGACTAATGGGATTGGTATGGCTCAGTTAGCATTGAACTACGGCGCTGATGATTTTGGAGGCACTCTGATTGGAGAGGAAGTAGTCAGCGCAACTGGAGCAGCGTCGACTCAGTTGACGGCTCAAAGAATTATAGATGCTGTGAAACAAGTAGGTTTTGAGATTTCTGAACGAGACAACTTTTATCGTATTATAAGGAAGTGTTGAATCTGTTTTGCTGCTCCTACTTTATCAAACATGATTGTTGGTAATACTTTCTGTCGTTGTCGCTCTAACTTAACTCTAACTTAAAATAAATATACTTTTACTCGTTACTTGTTGATTAATCCAAGTTAATTTTCGCTCAGTTTTGTGACAAGGAGGATCTCGATGTTTTAATACTCTTAGGGATAGGCCCTGCGATTGGGAGTTTGAGGAGTTATTTCTTACATTTACTCGCATTGGGAAGCTAGACAAGTTACGCGGATACCATAATTATGGTATATTCACTAAAAAAGTGCGGTTGACATGCACAAATCGATGCATCATAACATTTACATATTTTATGCTATATTAATTTATGAAGGAACGTATTGTCCATCCTTTGAGAATAGGAGGACAAAAAAATCAATAGCCATAACACTAAGGTCAAAGATATGCTAACAT
>DASUQJ010000129.1:0-5732 GCA_036280615.1 Nitrososphaeraceae archaeon | reverse complement strand
AAAAGACAGTAACTTGCGACCCATTCACGTGGATCCCAGACCAGTTGAAGTTCAAAGGCTAATTGCAGACATTTCAAAAGCAAAGAAATTATTACAATTCAAACCAAAGATACAATTTGAAAAAGGCCTTGCCTTACTAATAGATTGGTATAGAAACTATAAATCAGAGTTATGGCTGTATTAGCAACTTTTCTAAATGGTTGTTAAAAAAGTTCTTGTCACTGGAAGTAATGGATCTGTTGGAAGACATACATGTAAGCGTTTAAAGGAATTCGGATCTAAGTTGTTACTCTTACTATTGTTCGAAACCTTACCGATGTAACCAATGTCCCTTGAGAAAATCTGTCCAGGATTATTCACAACACTTTGGAATAAATATAGTGACTTTGCGTACATTGCGTACATTCTATAAATATGGTCCTAATTCTAGAGACCGTTCCCTTATCTCTTTTATGATCAGTCAAATCAAAAAAGATGGGTAGCGTTAGACTTTCCGGGAAAATGGTTAAGAGGGATTTTCTTTTTGTTACTGATTCGTAGATCTAATAGAGAAGATTTTACCAGACTCCCAATGGGATATAATCTTTATAACGTAGGTTACTGAAGGACTTACAGCCTGAACCAAGTTGCAGACGATCTTGCAAGATTACTTGGCAAGAAAATAAAAATTCAATTTTCAAATCGACCATTCCGGATATTTGAGAAATGAGCAGATATCACAAAAGTTTCAAAGGCTTTTAATTCGAGGCAGTTATTGACATCGGAAAAGGATTGCGGTTAGTTGTTAAAGATTCATGAGTTTTGTAATTTTATCAACAATCAACCAGCTAACAGAATAGTTGCTAAAGCCTTATGTAATAGATTATTAGACGACAGGATATTCAATAGAACATGCGCATTTTGCACATACTTGATGCAGCCGGTGTTGCGTGCATTTACTCAAAATATCAACAGATGCAGGGACATGACGCCAAGGTTATCTGGAACAAGGATGTTGTAGACAAGTATGGAATTTATGATTTCTATAAAGATTATCTAATCAATGTAACTTATGGCAAGTTTACTGAAACATGCATCGAAGAAGGAGAAACTGCCGATGTGATTCACGTGCATGGCTACATAGACATACTGTTTGCGCTTCGCAAGGAATTCCATAGACAAAAGAAGATCATTTTGCACTATCATGGAACTGACATTCGTGGATTAAAAAAACAACAGCTACCTCACCGATCACTACTGTCAGATACAATGATTAAACTCAAGATGTTTTATAGGAATAAAATCGGTCATGTAAGAGCTCAGAAATTAGCTGACGCAGTATGTGTCTCTACACCAGATTTATTACCACTGGTTACGAGTGGCATCCATATTCCAATTCCTATAGACATAGAACATTTTAGTCCAAAGAATTATTCAAAGGTGGAATTGAAAGATGCATTTACCATAAATTCAGAGGTAACAAACATACAGCGGGCCCTGGACGTTTGCAAGTCGAACCAGATTAATCTCAATATAGAGGTAATTGACAGGACGAAGAATCCAATATTATATGCTGACATTCCTGATTTTATAAGAAGATACCGGACATACGTTGATATCAGATATGTAAACGATATTGTTTTAGAGAATTTAAGTAGCACAGCACTGCAATCCCTAGCATGTGGACTAAGTGTATTGGATTATAAATTACAATATCGTCAGGGTCTACCCAGCGAGCATGATGCGGTAAATGTAGCTTCTCAATTGTCTAAAATTTACAGTGATTTGGGCATCCTGAAACTCTAAATTGGATCAAGATAAGAAATGCGCACTTCTATTCTATTTAAAAATAATTCTCATTTAACCTGCTAGGTTTGTACTTTAGAGAAACTGCACTGTCTAGAGTCACTGATGATTATTATTCCTTTTCGGAGATAACAACCAGCATTGTTGCCATGCTAAAAGGTTTTTGAATTTCATCAGATGGTTGGGCAGAAAAGTCCTAAATTCTAATATTTTTATATTTGCATCTTTACAAAATATCTCAAAATCCTTTACAGACCAGAAGTGTAAATGTGTAAAGGATTGCCGTGGGACATACCCTCTTAACATCTGAATCCGCCATTTAATATACGCACTATTGGGGATAGTTACTATCACTCCTTTCGTTGCATGGTTTATTGCGTCATTCAAAATCCTTTGTGGATAAGCCGTATGTTCAATTACCTCTAACAACAGTATGTACTCATAAAAGGTATCATCAGAAAGGCCCAGACCATTTGTAATATCCCGGATTTCTGTTGCTATTCCAAGCTGCCTTGCTTTTTCACATGCTGTTGCTGAAATATCCAGTCCAGTAACTTTAACATTTTTATTCTTTATCAAATAATTTGAAACTGTTCCATCCCCTACTCCAACGTCTAGTACAGTTGCACCGGGTTCAATCCAGTCTTCCACTAGTCTAGCTCTTGATAAATTACCCGTGTTAACAGCGGAGTGATATTTTTCATAATCTTCAAAGACCTCTGGGAATTCCATATTACTTTGAGTTAGTGCCTTCCATGACTCACGTAATATACCCAACCCAAGTGATACTCCAAAGCGAGGAGCGTAGCGTGAGCCCATCATATTGGTTGTGTGGAAAGGGCTATTTGACTTAATTGATAATGAACACTAAAAACGACATAGTTTGGCCAACAGATTTCACGATGTGTACTGCAAGCCGAAAAATCAGGCTGAACATTTCTATCTGTTACATGTGAGTATATAGCTATATCCAACTTTATCACCGAAGAAAAAGAGTTTTAATGAGAAATTATAATGGAAACTAGTTCACTAATAACTTGTGATGTCCTACCATTACCAAAAATCGATTCTGAGAATTTAGAATTTGGTGTTTGTCTTCTGACGGCTTTAACTATTTTCTTGCTATCAACTCCTGTAAGGACATTCCATTGGCCTTCGATGGTTTCAACCCATTCGGTATTCTTTCTCATGGTGATACAAGGCACGTTTAGTAAGTAAGCTTCCTTTTGTATTCCCCCTGAGTCAGTAATGACTTTTAGGGAATTTTGTAACAGCGCTATAAAATCTATATATCCTACCGGCAGTAACGTTTTAACATTAGAACACTTTAAAAGTCTATTTAAGAGGCCAAAACTTTCAAACATCTTTTTCGTTCTAGGATGTATAGGAAACACTATAATATTGTCCTTTAGTGCTTCAAATGTCTCCAAAAGCTGTATAAAGAAGTACCTTGAACTGGTATTTTCAGCCCTGTGCATTGTAAGGAGTAAATAAGATTTCGATTGCAGGCTCAATATGTCAAGTATTTCTGATTTTTTAGAAATTGATCTAGTCTTGTCTATAATTTCAACTGATAAATCTCCAGTATAGTATGCTTTACCTCTTATTTTTTCTTTTTTCAGATTATTTACAGCGTTCCTAGTTGGCGCGAATAAATAATTGCTCAGATGATCCGTTAAAATTCTGTTGTATTCTTCCGGCATAGAGGGATCGTAGCTACGCAATCCGGCTTCAATATGTCCTAATTTAATATTACATTTATTTGCACATATGGCTCCAGCCAAGGTAGAATTAGTGTCACCATAAACAAGAACGAGATCAATTTGTTTATTAATTAATTTAGTCTCTAAACGTTTAATTATTTCACCTAACTGGAAACAAGAACTTCCGGATCCTACTCCTAAGTGAATATCTGGTTTTGGAAGTTCAAAATCTGAAAAGAAAATATCCGACATTTCATAATCATAATGTTGGCCTGTGTGAACAATGAGATGCTTTATTCCTGAACTTTTCAGTGATTTATGAACCGGTCCCAATTTAACAAAATTCGGTCGGGCTCCTACGATAGATGCTATTTTCATTTATTTATTCAAGAACTAGCTCAATTAAAATATAAATATCCACTTATTTTTCGATCCAACTTTCAATTTCTTTTATTCCTGACTCTAGTCCGTTTCAAATCAACGGTTAAAACTGGAATTTAATTCAACTAATATAGTTCCTAGATATTAGAATTCCTTAATCTGAATATCTGCTTAATTCGCGTCTTCTGTCTTATCCTTATTGCTTGCCTAATTTCTGGGTCATACATGCTGTCATAGCCTACTTGTTTTGGTTTATACGACAGGTAATAATACAACATTTGAATTGCTCCCATTCTACCAATTGGCTTTCCTGTCAGAAAGCATTGCATGAATCTTCCTAGCACAAAAAGTGGATGATATCCAAGAGTTCTCATGCTAGCACCAAATTCATAAAAATGGTGATTCGATCCTAATTGTCTCGTATGTGAAAATCGAGCATCATTATTGACTAGATTTTTGAAACCATGGTATAAGGACATTTGTAAGATAACTGATTCATATCCCATTTTTTCTGGATAGTGCCCAAGGACACTATTAAAAAAGGAATTCCTGACAAACCTTCCCGCTCCATGTGGAGTTGCATAACTATTATTATCATAGTTTCCTGAAGATATGGCAATTATTTTATCTTCGTCCATTTTTCGCATGATTTTCTCAGCGTAGAACTCCTCATATTGGGTATCATCAGTACTTATCATGTGATAATCTGTTTTTTCCAAATCAAAATCTCGCGCAAGGTTTATTGCACTATTCCAGTTCTTCACCACCCTTCCGATATCATATCCCAAGTCGGGATTTGTTATTAAATAGATATTATCATTCTTTGACTTGAGTCGATTTAAGATATTAGGCGTATTGTCACTTGAGCCGTCGTCAACTACTATGATGTATCTAGGCTTAATGGTTTGTTTTAGTAATGAGTTTATAGCCTTTTCAATTTCACTTTCAGAATTTCGACAGGTCACAATTGAAAAGTATCTTCCCACATGTATAAAGAAAATAATGGACCTTAAACATCTTTTGCTAGGTATGAATTAGTCAAAGTTCCGAGTCTACAGATACCACAATTATTTGTCTTGCTTATCTGCCACCTTCTCGTCGTTTTCAGATAATTTTTTAGTCCCGTACAAACGTGTTTCTCCTCTCGTAATTCTCAGCAACGACTCTTTCATCAATTTCTTATCTTCTTCACTGACATTACCCTCAATAAGATCAATTACATACATCCACATTATTGCTCCCACTTTATTTTCCCTAAATAAAGCATCTTGTTCGACCTTCCATTGACTTTTCCTATGCCAGTATCCTAAAACTATACTGAGTGGCACGTAAAACAAAATAAACGTGATGGCAAAAATCCAGATACTATTGAAGATACCCTCCAAATATGGAAGTTGATCAATTAACAGTTGATATTGAATTGTTATGAAATTAGCGAAAGTCATTGCAAATACTAGGTATATACTATGCCCATTTCGAAAATCTAACCAGCGTCTCCGAAGCCAGTCTGAACTAATTGAAGTTTGCATAGTGGAAATTATCGTTTCTCTTTTACAAATACATTCCGTTCAATTATACTCGATATTCTCGAGAAAAAACCATCGATAATGAAAGTAGGAAATGATGAGCAAAAAATGAATTATTTTACTGCAGGCTGTCCGGAATTAGTGAAATAAAAAGTAAAATTCCATGTATCAAAGTCAATGCTCTGGAAAATGATGCGGAACGTCTGATTTAGGATGATATCAAACTATAGTGCTTTCAATAACCTGTTCATTTGTTCAAAATCAATCTCAAATCCAAATCGTTTTTCTTCTCTTTTCATATTTCTATACATACTCAAAAGTAGTTTCAAATGCTTTA
>DASUQJ010000128.1:0-48434 GCA_036280615.1 Nitrososphaeraceae archaeon | reverse complement strand
TTATTTATTTTATTTATTTTATTTATTTTATTTATTTTATTTATTAGATATGCAAGACACAAGAAAGATAATAGATTATAACAAGCTCTCCAATTGTTTCGTAGTTTCTATCTTATCAAGAATGAATTGAGCCCGTGAGTTCTCATAAGTTTTACACTGTTAAAGAGACTTTCTAGAATCAAGATTTAATAAATTAGAGATAATTTGGCATGTAGTAGTAAAGAATTTAGAAGATAGATCCGAATTTAGAGTGTTGGCTGCTATCCTAAATCTCAAGTTCCCTTTTGAACTCAAGGATGATCAGCGGATGGCTGTCAATGCGTGGTTAAATAATAATTTTAAGGGTTCAATAATCTATAGTACTGGAACTGGAAAAACTGAAATTGCATTTGAATGCGCACGGAGACTGGCAGAAATAAATGATAACAATGACATTTCCTTATCTCCTAAATCTGAAAGTTATAACAAACCAAACCAAGAATTTAGGATTTTATTTCTTGTACCAAGAATTGTTCTTATTGAGCAGAATGTGAATCGTCTAATTAGCTACGGCGTATCAAGAGAATCCATTGGCACATTTTTTGGTGAACAGAAAGACATAAGGGAAATTACTATCGGTACCTATCAGAGCATTATAAATCATTTAGACCTCATCAGAGATTCCGACATGCTAATTCTTGATGAAATACATTTGCTGAGTGAAACAGCCAAAGAATTTAGCAAAATATTTGATACAATAAAGGAATATCCAACTAAAGCGATATTGGGATTAACTGCTACTATAAATGAGAATGATCCACGCTATGACACAATAATTAGAACTTTACCTCCTGTTAAGAGATATCTGATTAGAGATGCAGTATCAGATGGAAGATTGGCTAAACCACAAGTTGTTTCTATACCCGTGGGTTTCACGGAATCTGAAAAAAAAATCTATATCGAGACTACGAACAAGATATCTTTCTTATCACGGAAACTAGGAGCATTTAATCCAAAAAAAATTTCAATCTTCTTATTCAAAGGAGGGTATAACGCAAAATTAGCAAAATTGTGGTTTGAGAACGTTAGAAAAAGAAAAGAATTACTCAGCTCGGCGCAAAACAAGATGTTATCTGCTGCAAATATAGTAAAAAACCATCCCTCAGAACCGATAATGATATTTAGTGAGACTATTGACTCAATAACGAAGTTAGAAAAAACATTAGAATCATACGGAATACCATCTAGATCTATTCATAATAAGATACCCGTTACTCAAAGAAAGAAAATCTTAGAAGACTGGGGGAAAGAGTACTTTCCGTTGCTATCTGTTCATACTCTTGAGATTGGATATGACATACCTGACGTCAGAATAGCAATAATAATTTCAAATAGCTCAAATTTTAATCAGGTAGCACAAAGAATTGGTAGAGTGATAAGAAAAACAAGCAAGAAAAACTACGCATTGATATATGTGATTTATGTAAGAGATTCCAAAGACAGCGGTACTCTTAAGATGGTAAAGTCTACTATTGATTTTTCCGATAAAAATAACCAGCTAAAGCTGACATCATTTGGAACCTAAGTTAAGGTTCTATTTCGGGACAAAATTATAAATCAAGAGTAAAAAATGTAAATTTATTTAAGCATATGTCTATGTCTTCTTTCACTAGTTAATGTTTCTGATGTACCACTGGATACAATCTCAATTAATCTTGCTTGTTTATTATTATTCTTTGGTCTCAATAGTCTGCCCAATCTTTGTATAAACTCTCTACTACTACCAGTCCCACTAACCAAAATCCCCAGTTGTGCATCAGGAACATCGATTCCTTCATCCAATACTTTTGAGGTAACGATTGCCTTATATCTACCGTCCTTAAAACCGCTAAGGACATCTTCTCTTTCCTCTTTAGTAGACTTGTATGTAATAAATGGGATAAGAAAATCATTTGATATTTCATATACCTGTTTGTTATGCTGCGTAAAGATTATTGTTTTGATATCTCTATTTTCATATAATATTTTCGCAATTTCATTCATTTTAGATTTGCTATTGAGGGCTATGTCAATTGCTTTGTTTCTTGCTACAAGGGCGCGTCTGGCCATATTGTTTCTTGATGAGATCATGATTAATCGTTTGAAGGAGTTATAGGAATTCATCTTTAACCCAATTTTTTTTAGACATGTGTGATATATGGTCATATTTTCTTTATATTTCACATATTCTTCTTTTGACATGTATGTTTGTTTTCTTTCTATAGTATAGTTTGCTAGATAATTGTTTTTGGCTAGCTCATTTGCAGAAATTCGAAATGTGGATTTTCCAATCAAATATGGAAAATCCTCTTCCAAATGATCTTCTCGTTCTATAGTAGCTGTTAAACCTAATCTGTAAGGTGCTACGAATGTTTCTGCAATTAGTCTATATGATGGTGCTGGCAAATGATGAACCTCGTCAAATACTATTAAGAGGAACTTGTTCCCGATCGATTGTGCTTTAATATACGCTGAATCATAGGTCGATACAGTAATTGCTTGAATATTCTCGGTACCTCCACCGATATTTCCTATTTCCATATTGAAACTTTGTAAGAGAATCTTGGTCCACTGTTTGACAAGATCAAGTGTAGGGACGATGATAAGTGTTGGAGAATTAACCATTTCAATAATTTTTAGACCAACTATGGTTTTCCCCGCTCCTGTAGGAAGAACTATAGATCCTGTTTTTTCTTTA
Organism: Nitrososphaeraceae archaeon; assembly: GCA_036280615.1. Lineage (GTDB taxonomy): Archaea > Thermoproteota > Nitrososphaeria > Nitrososphaerales > Nitrososphaeraceae > TA-21. The sequence goes on along the minus strand of DASUQJ010000128.1, from coordinate 45,718 downwards.
TGCCAATGTTCTATTGCTTCTTTTTGATAATCGCGTAGCTTGACCTTAATTTTTGGAAGATGTCCGAGAGGTAACAAATCTAATACATGGTCCTCATATTTTATGTTCTTTTCCTCAAGATATTTAGTTATTTTTTTATAGTTTTTGCCAAATGAACACAAGGAATTTGTCCTTGAATCTATTGTTGAGTAAGGTAAACTATCAAGACCCTTTATCACTATTGTTCCTCTATGATATTCTAATTTAACCGATTTAGAACTCAATTAGCTAATTTCTAATTAATGATCATTTTTAAATCATATCTGATAGACAAATGGGAACTACGACGATTGTCTTAGACATGTTAACGTGTAATGTGTCAGAATACTCGAAAATATTCTAGTTTTCGGAAAAAAATCAATATCATTCAGAATTGCTGGACAGTAGTTATCATAGTAATTAACATGAACTCAAATCCACATAGATGAATCACTACTGAAAATCGTTGTTCTCTGAAATAGATCTATTTCAATATTGATTTTTTCACGAGAAGTTTTGTTCGAATCTATCACTTTCATGTTCGTTGTAGATTTATCCTTATTTTTATCTCCCAAGGTTGCCTCATCTCTCTCTTTATAACTCCCGAAATGCCTCAGAAAATCTCTCAATTCGCCCGCTAAGTCTGGATGATTTTCCAACTGATCTACTTTTGAACTCATCGTATTATAAAATACATGATGTGTTAATAATGATCAATAGTTAAAACTATTTGTCAAAGGGAGTAATGAAATTGAATTAGTTGTTATTTGCTTTCAACTATGATCAAATTGTGTTGTATTTGCCAATCGTATTAACTCTGAGAGAATTTTTATCCTCAACGGTATCAAAATAGAATGAATAGATTCTATGGTAATTTTTTCATGATGTGAAGTACGATAATATAAGTAAGTTTCAATATTAAGGAATAGCATAAAGGACATGGGAATTGCTAACGACTCAATCGATCGGATGAAATTAGAGGTAATCAATTGCAAATTGTGTAACTTATGTATGAATAGAACTAATGCGGTTCCAGGCGATGGTAATCCTAAAGCAACCATCATGTTTATTGGAGAAGCCCCTGGAAGGAATGAAGATGAGAAAGGTAAACCTTTTGTAGGAATGGCGGGAAAAATCCTTGATGAAGCATTAGCCAAAGTAGGACTAGAAAGATCAAGAATTTATATTACCAATATCGTAAAATGTAGACCACCGAGCAATAGAGTTCCAACGGAAGATGAGAGACGTGTTTGTAAGAATTATCTTGAAAGAGAAATCTCAATTGTTTCTCCCAAGATTATTTGCATATTAGGTAGAACTGCCTATCAATCATTGCTTGGTGGTGGTTCGATACTTGGAAATCGTGGCAAATTCATTCAAAAAGATGACAGGCTCTATTTTATTATGGTACATCCCGCAGCTATTATTTACAATAATAAACTTCGAAATGTTCTAGAAAATGACATGCAAACTTTAGTTATGGAATGTAGACGTTTGGAAATTCCCATATAGTATAAAAAAAAATAGACTTCAAGCTTATTTCATTCAGGTATTTTCAGCTCTTGCCTTTAGAGCTTTATTCATCCTAACAAAACTTTCCCTAAGATCTTGATCCAACTTGTTCCCAACTAGTTTCACACCCAACCCTTTGAATACTTCTTTGTGTAAGAATGAAACTCTATTGTCGTTGGATTTTTCAATGACAAAAATGCGTTCTCCGTCGAAAATACCAGGTAAAAATGACTTACCCTTCCATCTAAGCTCTCTGTTTATTTCACATTTGGTTATAATTGGAAAATAGGTTCTTTTTTTTCCACTGATAGTCTTGATGTTAACTTCAATTCTAGATCCTAAAATCGCATTTCCTACTACCTTTGTCATGAATGGATTCCACAATTCGTATTCTTTAAAATTAGTAAGAATACCCCAAATCTTGTCGGGATTAGAATCTACTATGATGTCCGTTTCTATTGTTTTCAATTAGTCCAATGAATAATCTTTGATTCTCAATAATGAACTTTTTGATACGCTGAAAATTACATTCAAGATTCTACATCGGAATCATAATAATATTTTTTCTGACTCTGCGCATGATGTACTTGAATAGTCATGCTGAATGAACATATAATTAATTGAAACTAATTAATTAAGGCTAGTCCATTGAATGTCTGATTCTCAGAGGATCTATAAATGGAAATAATTTGTGATACTAGTTTTATCATCGCACTGGTTTCGAATCCTATCAAATGCTTGGACAAGGTTGAAAATGAAATTGGCAAATTAAAATTCATTGTACCTACATTTGTTCTTGATGAACTAGATTTAATTGAAAAAAAGTCAGGCCCCAAGAAATCAATGGTCGCAAATACTGCAATTCGTATATCTAAACTGAAATTTGAGATCAAAGATATTGGAAAATCAAAAAATGTGGATAAAGATATTCTTAATTATGCAACCAGAAACAAAAGATTTGGTGTGGCCACGCTGGATGGTAGACTATTGAACCGACTTAAATTGGCTGAGGTAACAACAATAACACTATCCAAAAATAAAATGATAATAGCTAATCGATATTTTGAAGGGTAGCTTTAAATCGGCAATCTATATCTAATTATGCATGTTCGAGTACAATAATATTGCTATAACATGGACCGGACATGCTGGGTTCAAGATCATATATGAAAATAAGAAAGTGTACATCGACCCTTACAAATTAAGCAAAAAACACGACCGCCTGTCTGACGCCGATATTGTGCTTGTTACTCACAATCATTTTGATCATTTATCAATAGAAGATTTAAAAAATATAATTAATGAAAAAACGGTTATTGTTTCTGCTCAGGAGTGTCTATCACAACTAAAGGCCCTAAATGTGAAAGAATCAATTGGCATTGATCCTCGCGATAGTGTGAAAGTGGAAGATTTGAAAATAGAAACGGTTCCGGCATACAATGTTGATAAGGAATTTCATCCAAAGAATGATAATAAAATCGGATTCATTGTAGAGTTTGGTAATGATCGATTGTACCATATTGGGGATTCCGATGTCATCCCAGAAATGAAAGATACAAACCCAACTATTGCACTAGTACCTGTTTCCGGAACTTATGTTATGACTGCCGAGGAAGCATCAAAGGCAATAAATGAATTGATTAACCCAAAAATTGCAATTCCAATGCATTATGGTACAATCGTAGGTAATAAAAAAGATGCGATACGATTCTCAGAACTGGTCACAGTATGTAAAACTGAGATTTTAGAGTCAGAATAACCAAAATTTTTTTTCAAAAATTAAAACTTATATACGATCTGTTTTTTTAATATCATTGCAAATGGCAGCTAAAAAGAAATCGAAGTCTGCTAAGAAAGGAACCAAATCAAAGTCAAAGAGGTAATACTTTCGCAGTCACTATTCCCTCTTAATTCCCCCCTTCTTTTGTTAGCAACATAATGAAAAAAAGTTTTAGAAAAATATTTTGCCATAGGTTTTTTAGAAAATATACTCTTGGGATTATTTCCAGTACGTTAAAAAATGAGTGAAATCAACATGCATTGTTATGTTATCCGGCGACAGAGTTTTGTTTAATGTTGGAAATTACAAGTTTAATGTACGCCATTTGTTAATTATTGCAATACTAGCTATTGCATTTTCAACAGCTTTCATTATGCGTTCTTTTCCAATAAAGTACGGTTATTATCTCAATGAATTTGATCCGTATTTTGATTATAGAGCAACCAAGTATATTGTAGACAATGGGCTTGAAGCATATCTAAAGTGGCATGACAACATGTCTTGGTATCCTGACGGTCGAGACATACCAAAGACATCACAAGTTGGTTTACACGTAACAGCAGCGTATCTATACAAGATATTTGGAGGAAATAGTTCTGTTTTAGATTTTACAATCATTTTTCCGGTTGTCATAGGGTCATTAACAACTATTGTTGTCTTTGCATTAGTAAGATCACTCGGTGGAACCACCGCTGGATTGTTTGCCGCATTACTAATTGCCTTTACTCCTGCTATTATTCAACGTGGAAACATGGGTTGGTTCAAATCTGAACCTCTTGGTCTGTTCCTCGGGCTTTTGGCGCTTTACTTACTTATATCTGCAATGAAACACAAGCCCAGGATAGCTATTGTGAAAGCAATTGCGGGAGGATTATTGCTAGGGCTTGCTAATGCCTCATGGGGTGGCATTCAATACTTTAGTATCCCAATTTCATTGTTCTTCTTTGCAGTAACCTTCCTACGAAATGATATCAAAGTCCCCTTAATTGTCGCCATTGTGTTTACGGTTTCGGCAGTGTTAGCTGCTGGAATGTCTCCTAGACCAGGTCTATCTTTCGTATTTGGACTCCCGGGCATTGCTCTCATCGGAGGTACAATATTTTTGATAGCTTCATCAATTGTCAGGAAATTAAGCTCATCCAATACTTTTATGAGAAACAATTGGATTTTGATTGGAGCTTTTTTCGCGATCGCCGTTGGAATTATTCTATCGGGAAGTTTCTATGTATCCTCATTCAGATATCTTAACGCAATTAATCCATTTCTATCTTCTCAGATTCCTCTCGTAGAATCCGTTGCTGAACATTTCACTCCAACATTGGTAGAATACTTTACTGATTATTCAATTCTGATAATGTTTGCAGGATTTGGGGCACTTATGGCATTCAGACGCCGAAATGATATGTCAATTTTCGCTCTAATAATTGGCATTACCGGAGTTTACGTAAGTGCAACCTTTGCACGATTACTAGTATTCTCATCTATTGGAATAATACTCTTGGCAGGATTGGGTCTTTACGAAATAACCAGAACGATAATCAATTACAAGGCAATCGAACCCTCGCATAAAAAGAAGAGAAAGGCGGAAGGCGAAAAAACCTCTCAAATGGACAGACCAATAAAAATAGTATATTCTGTAATAGTGGTTATTCTAATTTCAATCCCTGTCCTGGACAATGGCGTATTGTATCCACAAAATTCAAATTGGTTGAGCTCTGCAGACATTCCCCCTTCCATAGCAAATGGTGGTACTGGGTTTAGGGTCAAAACGAATGATTGGATAAACGCATTAAACTGGATGTCTACTAATACATCTTCAAATTCAGTAATTACATCTTGGTGGGATTACGGTTACTGGATTACAACATTGGGAAATAGAACTAGTCTGGCTGATAACGCTACAATAAACCAAACACGAATTGCGACTATTGCCAAGATGTTTATGGATCAGACGGATAATGGTCTTAAAATTGCACAAGATCTAAAATCTGACTATATTGTTGTATATATTGTCGGACAAAGATTTAGTGGGATTAATGGAAGTGAGCTTTATGTTTTAGGTAATGGCGGAGACGAAAGCAAAAAACAGTGGTTTATCAGAATAGGAGGATTTGATGAAAATAGGTACCTTGAACAAGACGGTTTTACTCCAACACCCTTCTTCTGGAACAGTACGTTACTAGGACAATTGATACCTTTCACTCCTGTCTCGTATATACTAAATGGCGCCCCATCAGCAGAATATCAACCAGGCGCGATGGCCATTTATTCAAAAGACATCAAGTATCCACAAAATGCAACTGCTGAACAACCATTGAGACTTGTGTATTCTTCTGACAGCTTTAGGAGTAACACGCCGGGTCTATTTTTCGCAGTATTGATTTATGAAGTCAACCATAACTATGTACCTCAAACCACATCGGATCCATATAATGAAATTGTTGAAAATGAAGAGAAATTTTCAATAAACTCCTCCATGACTAATACTAATATGACGTCAAATAATGAATCTAAGTTGGCTTTGCTCGATACTGCTCAGGGTCCTATAACTATGGAATTCTTTCCAAATGTGGCACCCGTCCATGTTTCAAATTTTGAGAAACTTGCAGAATCTGGATTCTACAATGGCACCATATTCCATAGAATTGTGAAAGGATTTGTAATTCAAGGAGGAGATCCAAATACAAAAAATAGCACAAACATGGCCGCATGGGGAACAGGTGACCCTGGTTATAAAATTGACGCTGAATTTAGTAATATACCGCACAATAGAGGAATCGTTTCCATGGCAAGATCCTCAGATCCAGATAGCGCGGGCTCACAATTCTTCATTGTATTGAATGACTCGAGATTTTTGGATAATCAATATACAGTATTTGGCAGAGTAGTAAATGGCATGGATGTTGTCGACAAAATTGCTGCATTACCAACAATTCAGAATGATCTACCACAAGATCCAAATATGGCCAGAATAAATTCTATAAAAATGATAGATAGAAATGCGACTACAAATTGAAATCGAAAGTTAATAGTGAATTGATAGATCTTATTTCAATAAGGCAGCATAAATGAACGGTAACAATGTAGTTGCCTCCCCATGTATTGTAGTTTGTTTTGCTCTTCCCTTTACTTTTCCCCAAGATATTGCTTCTGCAACTAAGGCTCCACTCAAACTACCGTCCCACTCAGAAGCTGTTGTTATAGAAACTGCATAGTCCAGTCCTCCTCGGAATTGATTCCACCATAGCGTATGATGTTTTGAAATTCCGCCTCCAATAAGGAAAGCGCCAGTTTTGTTCGCTTCATAAACCAAGTCAGATAGCCTGGTTTCATCCAATAATATATTTACACTAAAGTCCTTGTGTTTCTGATAAAAGAACCAAATCTGACTTCCGACGGCTCCATCTACTATGCCAGGCACTATGACTGGGATGTCATTCTTGTATGCCCAGTACAAGAATGAGGTATCATCTAATTTCTGTCCTATGCTTTTTGTTACTTCAAACGTTGAAATAATTCGTGATCCTTGTTTGTACAGATCGTTTAGACAATCTTGCACATTTTTTTCAATAACCGGTCCGTAATTATTCTGTGGTACCAGTACATTTCCCAATCTATGAATATTCTTCCTATAAAGCAAGCTATCATCCATCCGAAAGTCCCCTGAAAAGTATTTTGTACTTGTTCGTGCAATATCATGATCCAATGCACCACAGGTTGTAATCACGCAATCGAACATCTTGCGTTTTAACATATCCTTTATAATTCCTCTTGCTCCTGTCGAGATAATAGAACCGACAAATGACAGGAATTTGGTACAGTTGTTATCCTTTGTCATTGTACGGATTATATTAATACCATCCGAGAGATTTCTAGATTCAAATCCGCCAGAATTTGCCATACCATCAATTAGTAAAGATATGGAATTGGAATCAATTTCGTAATCACGTACTGAATCACTCAATATATTCTTGCGTGATTTTTTTGTGCCTTTTGGTTTCAATTTCCTACAGTTAAGCTGCCAGATATATTATTATTTTTATCTGTTTCAGTTAGTAAGTACTCTACGTTAATCGCTGAATTGGATATATCATATCTTAATCTTGGGAGAATCAAAAACATCATGAAAATTCAATATTTCGTCACATTATTATAATGATAATTTGGTATATCCTCAGATGCGTGTGAGATATTGGCGTTTAGGAGTTAGTGACCTATTAAATTCAAATTACCCCGCAGAGAAGGCTAATCACTGGGACGTTAAATGTCTACAGGGAGAGTATGAACACTTTGGCGTTTTTTGGTTTAGATATGGAACTCCATTTGATAAGGAATTAATAAATGGAATCTGTTTCTATTATAATGATATTCCGCAAGAAAAAGTTCAACAATTGCTAGATTTTCTGGTACAAAAATATGGAGGAAAGGTATTATTTAGGCAAAGTCGAGTTTTTCTTCAAGGTTCTAGAGAATTTAATGACAAAAACGAAATAGCCAATTTAGCCAATGAAATTAGTACCAAATTCAATGGACCCATAGAGATCACTCTTGAATTTGAAAAGGTTACTCAAGAAGAACAGGAACAAAATACGTTTAATTTTCCTGCAGGAAAGGCATTGCCTATTGCAGGTTCAGAGTAAACCCAGGCAACCATGATTGAGCTAGAGATAGATTGATGTTCTGTTAGGCTTCTGTATTATTGTCTTCAAGTATGGATTTTATTTTCTCTCTTAACTTGGAAATACTGACTGGTTTGCTAATAAAATGAGTAACATTGACAGACGGAATGACCTTGCTGAATTCTTCCTTGTTAATTTCAAATGCGGTAATAAATGCAATCTTCATAGTAGGATCATTTTCTTTTATCCGCCTATACAGTTCAAATCCGTTTACTTTAGGCATTCGAATATCCGTAATCACAAGATCATAATATTGTGGAGGATGATTCTGAAAATTATTGATGGCATCATCACCTTTTGAAAATGTCTCGACCTTGAAATCATTTTTTGACTCTAATCCTCTTTTTATGACCGAAAGGATATCAGATTCATCGTCCACAATCATTATTCGTGGTGGCGAATTAATTTTTTTACTTTCCGTCATATGTTGATTTTTGATAGGGTTATCATATATAATAAGTTTCATTATGAGAAAATTGATATATCAAAAAAAATAATGTCTTGAAAATGAGCAAAAAAGTAGACTGGTTGGGCCTCTTACAGGATTCGAAAATTAGGGAATTTAATGAATGGAGAATGGCCAATATCTTTGAGAAAATTGATCTTAGTGGAATAGATTTTTCGAGAAAGAATCTTTCAAATGCATATCTAAACGGCATCAAGTGTAACGGGGCTAATTTGTCAAGTTGCAATTTACGAAGGGCTAATTTTGCTCAATCTGAAGTTATGGATTCAAATCTTGAGAATGCAGATTTGACGGATGCAATTTTTATTTACGGTAATTTGAAAAATAGCAAATTAATGAATGCAAATCTGTCGGGAACAAACTTTATGTGGTCAGATCTAAGAAATTGCGATCTAAAGGGATGTAATTTTAAAAAGACAGTCTTTGTTGAAGCTAAACTGCAAAATGCAAAAATAGATCCATTAGAAAATCAATCTGTATATCTAAAATTTGCAAAGTTAGATTAAGTGTTTTTAAAACCTCATTTTTGAAAAGAGCATGCCATACATATACACGAGGACCCCAATAGATTAATACGAATGAAGTGTCTAGATAGATTGGTTGGAAGTAGATAAGATTAGAACAATAAAGTTACTGGGTAAATGGTCAGTCAATAGGGCGATAGGCAAACGACGTCCACTCGTGGCTGTTTTCAGTTTGACCCATTACTGTAACTTTTATTGTCCTATGTGTCCTTTCGGTGATTCCAATAAAGATGGGCAATTAAAACTTGTTAGAGAAAGAGACCTAACTACTGAACAGTGGAAAAGCATTTTTGATAAAGTCTCAAAATATTGCGTCTGGTCAATTATCGAAGGTGGTGAACCAACAAGCCGACCAGATTTTATTGATCTTGTAAGATATCTTCATAGCATCAATATGCCAACTTCTTTGATTACAAACTGTTCTCTTTTGCATACTGTGGACCTTGGAAAACTAAAAGAATACATCCAATTTATAACCTGCAGTATTGATTCAGTTCATGAAGAATCTTATTGTAAGGTACGTGGTGTCTCTACTAAAACCTACCACAGAGTCATGGAAAACATTGGACTCCTTAATCAAAGTAACATATCTCATTATTTCAATAGCGTGATTACCAAATTTAACACAGAAGAATTTATTGATCAAAGTTATTTTGACAAGGCTAAAGAGCTTGGATCAAACGCAGTTTCTTTGACCTTTGTCGAAGATAGAGCTGACGTATTATATTCTTTATTACCGGATAGAAAAACTATGACAAAAGTCTGTGAAAGCATTTTGGACTATGGTAGAAAAAAATCATCGCCCCAAATTATGATCCCGCCGGAATATTTTGAACAGATAACAGAGCATGGGCGTACTACTTTCGAGGAGTGTGGAGTATGGAAGAGCACATTTGTTAACGCCGATGGTACAGTAATGGTACCATGTTGGAAATTTAACAAACCAGAGAACACTTATAATTTGCTTGAGCAAAGTATTGAAGAAGTCTGGAGTGCGCCTCAATGGGATATCGCTAGAACTTGTCATGACTGTCAGGTACTAGGATGTATATGGTATTCTTCACAACCGATCACTACTTTTGCTAAAAACTATATGAATGGCCTGTCAAAGCTTATCAATCAACATAAACCGGAATTGCTTCATTGATTGCATAATCAGATGCCCATTGAGAACTGAAAATTTTGCACTTTAAATTAATTTACAAAATTTGCTTTACACGAATATTCAACTTGTCTTTATCCCGATAAAGTTCACCCATAGCTTTGAATTCTCGTCCTTTTCTTATCAACTCTCTAGGACCATGATAATCATAGTGATGCAGAAAAGCTTGCCATTTACCGTTAACCAGTACTATTGCTTTACCCATGACTACCTTTTCAATTTCAATCTTAAAGACTTGTCCTTGAATTTTTACCACATTTTCGGACAGAATTGCCTTTCTGCCAATAATTTTTATTTTTTCCAATTTCTCGAGCATTTTTAATGCTGCGTCTACAAAAGCATAGTCTTGTCCTAATGTTTTATGGACCAATTCAATATCTAATCCCCTGTTTCCATGAATAGATACTACGGAATATATTTTCCTTGCAGTACGTTCTACAAGACTCTCAAGTCCTATTAGATTGGTATCAATAGTAGAATATGGAATCTTGCCCATTGGATTCTTTTTGATAATTGACGGTTGGGACTTTCGTTTTGCTCTTTCTTCAAATCCGTCCAAACACGAATCAAGAAATTTAATCTCATATTTGGTCATAGGATCTTGTTTTACACTCACTCTATGAACTGGTTCTAATTTGAGTTGTGTATTAATAGATGAAAGAACTGAATTCATTTTTTGTATCTTTTTTCTACTTACCTCGAGATAACGTTTATCAATCGTATCCTTTGTCGCAAGAATTATTACTGAACCAATATTTTTTCTTCCAGTTCTCCCTCTCCTTTGAATATGCCTAATTTCACTTGGTATTGGCTCATAAAATACAACTAGATCGACTTCCGGGATGTCAAGCCCTTCTTCTGCAATAGAAGTAGCCACTAAAACATTAAACTTACCTTCTCTAAATTTTTTCAATATGGAATTCTGTTCTTCCTGTGTCATTCCAGGATCCCCCTGTCTCTTTGATTGCCCTACAAACTTTGATGACCTAATCTTATTTTTTATTAACAGTTCAACTATGTGTTGTGCAGTGTCCCTATATGTAGTAAAGATAAGTACTCTGGAATCTTTTTGTAATTCGCCTCTAACTTGGTTCTGAGTGTTTTTCGAATTAATTTCAGAATTAATTTGAGAATTAAATCTTTCTCTTAAGACTTTGATAAGATATTGAATTTTCGGATGCTCTATATTCAGTTGTTCGATCAATCTTCTAATTTCTTTTATTCTATTATCACCAATCAACATTTTGTGACTCTTGGTGTCCTCTCCCTGCGTTCTATTCAGAAAGGTTCCAAGAGAATTGAATCCTTGACTTTCCATTAATTCAATGCAATACATTAGTGAGAGGGCAATGGATTGTTGCATCAATGCGAAGTATAATGATCGTCGTTGTTCTTCTGGTATTGCGAGTAAAGTGCGCCTTAATTCATCACCTAGAGAGATTAAATCTCTTTTGAAGATCCATTTGGAATTTTTTGTGACAATATTTCTGTTAATCAACCAATTGAGTTTTTCCTCTAGCATCGTTTTCAATATAGATTTGACGTAGTGATACTCTGAAGGAAGATCAAACCATTTCCAATTAATATCAATGGGATTGATGAATCGTTTTACGTCGGCATCTTCTTCCGTCTTATACTCTAAATGTTCAATAAACAAATTATTACAAATCTCTTGAATCTTGTTTTTTTCTGACCCTGGACTAGCAGTTAATCCAAGAATTAACGGAAATGAACAATGTCGTACATATTGATCTGCTATGAATGTGTATGCATAATCCTTTACTGCGCGATGTGCTTCATCAAAAATTATCAAAAAAAAATTCTCTAGTGAAACCCTCTTCTTTTCTATGTCGTTCCTTAATACTTCTGGTGTCGAGAAAACAAGTCTGATCTCATCGTTATTCCACACAATAATTCTTGCGTACGGTGGTATTTTTCCCGTAACTACAGCCGTTTGATCATTGGGTAATTTTATGTATGATACAAATGATTTCCAATGTTGATTTACTAGAGGTCTCGTGGGTGCTAATATCAGGATTCTCTTGTCCCTGTAATTATACAGCCTATTGATGGAGACAAGTAACGATATGATTGTCTTTCCTAATGCAGTGGGAAGAATTACGAGTGTATTCTTAATCAGAGCAAAGCTGGAAATATTTTTTTGATATTCTCTGAATTGTAGTAAATTCTTTCTGAGAAGAGGATGATTAATGAATGTGGTTTGATCATTCAAAGACATAAATCAACAATTTTCGTATACTGAATTAGTATTAGCCAAAATGACTAATTGTGCAAATCGAAGTTGAGCTTGGCCATTTTTATTATTCTCTTTTTTTTATATTTCAGATCTCATAGACATCAGTTTCAGTAGATAGTGGTTTTGTCTTTTTTTCTGGATTTACCTCATCTAGACTGGCGGCCAGTTGGATGATTTTCGCATTAGTAAGAATATTGCTTATCTGTTCTAATTCCGAGCGAGATCTAATCAGTATCCCTCGCCTCTTTGTTGCTATCCCCGATGTGTCAACTGGATTAACTTCCAAAGCTATGTATGGAGGTCTACTCTTGTATTCGGGAAGTTTAATCAAAAACACTCCAGGTATGCTGGTTGCTTTTCTCTCCCAACCTTTACCTTCTTTCAAAAATTGAGACAATCTTTCGTCTGCCATGTATTATTAATTCATTTAGGTATTTTTAAAACCTGCGTTGCAATAGTGTACAAACTAGACATCGTGATGCTATGCATGACGAGTACTAGTTAATATTATGCATGATAATTATGTAAATCCTATCAAACATGAGGCATTATTGATTACTGCCAAGCTTTATGTCTGTATTCAAATGAAAAATAGGTTTCAAAAATCTCCAATGACCCTTGTTTTGTGTCGTGAGCTCATGGTGATTTTTTGATACTTTAAATTTCAAGTTACCAATTAATAGTATCCGATGATGAGAATATCATTGGATTGTACCTAAGTTGCCAAAAAATGAATCTAACATCTGCCATCTACTGATTTATTCAGATCCCATTAACCCATCGCAATTTAATTCCAGGATTCAATCTGGGAATTCAATCGATGTGCTTTCTAACTCCAGTATTGGAATATAAATAGAGTGTGTATCATTTCCTATCTTTTCAACAAAATTATATTCTCCGGTTAATTGTCTTAATTCTATGAATTTCATGCTCGGTTTTTCCTTTTCGACTATATAATGAACTAATGCACCTCCTAGGGCACCTGTTTCGATGAACAGAATTTCTTCTTCCCTAACCGTTATGTGATAAAGCATGGGAGTTAATCCTAATGCAGACTGAGAAGAGAACAATATAACTTTCAACATGTCTGTCAAGTTCTTGTATTTCAGAAATGTTATTGAGGATTCATCTTTTGTCATATCAATGATAGAAAAGATACTTGAATTTCATTGTATCGTTTTGGTTTGTAATGATTACGAAATTGTTTTGAGAAAAGGTTGAAATCAAAAACAAATGAAACTAATTCAAGGTTTAGGATTACAGAATTTTCAATGACATGTAAATTGCAAAAGTCGTGATATCGAGAGAAAAATAGCAGTCATCACAATGCCCTATCCTAAGGCAGTACTTGAACGAGATGACTATAATTCAAATATAGGATTATTCGTACTAACATAATGTTAAGAAAATGACTGAAAAGAGAATATTGTTTTTAATCTCATTTTTTATATTTATTGCATTCATAAGCTACTATGCTATCATGTGTTATACTCAATTTGTGTCAGCACAAATATCAACACTCGAAAACTCTACTGCTCTGGATCAACTATCTCTGCCAGATCTTTTTACAAAGGTTGAAAAATCAGTAGTACAAGTAACTGAGGTTGATAATTCTAATGAGCTCGGATCACGACTGGGCTCGGGATTTGTCTACGATAATAATGGTCATGTAATTACAAATTATCACGTTGTAGTCCCAGGTTCGAACAATAATAATGATGAGCTGCAAGTTACTTTCCTAGACGGTAATGTTTATTCTGCAGATCTTGTAGGATTTGATCAATTTGCAGATATTGCTGTCATTAAGGTAAAAAATATTACCTCCGATAAGTTAACACCACTGCCCCTAGCTAATTCATCTGCCTTAAGAATAGGAGAAACGGTTGTTGCAATTGGAAATCCCTTTGGATTGTCGGGTTCAATGACCGTAGGAATAGTAAGTGGCTTGGGTAGGCTATTGCCATCAAATGAAAATGGAGAGAATTTTGCTGCACCAACATCGTCATTCTCTATTCCTAATATTATACAAACTGATGCTGCTATTAATCCCGGGAATTCGGGAGGGCCTCTTATTGATACGCAAGGTAGAGCAATTGGGATTAATACAGCTATATTTTCTAATACCGGTGTATATTCAGGAGTTGGATTTGCAATCCCCTCAAACACCATTAGCAAAGTTGCAACTTCACTTATCCAAACTGGTTCATATCGTCATCCATATATTGGAATAGTTGGGTTAAGTCTTGCTCCTGATTTATCCAAGCAAATTGGAGTGACTCAGACTAAGGGGTTTCTAGTAACTAGTATCACTGAAGGGAGCCCCGCCGAAAAAGCTGATTTACAAGCAGGGTCTACTACAGAAATGTTTAATGGGAGGGAAATCAATACTGGAGGAGATATTATATTAAAAATCGATAACAGAGAGGTCACAAAGATTGACGATATACTGGCGTATCTTGAAAGCCAGAAACAGGTAGGAGATCAGGTACATCTTACCATTCTCAGAGATAATGCAATTAGAGAATTGGATTTGGTGTTGGGAGAAAGACCCAGTCCCGACAAGATTGATTCATCATTAAATGATCTTCCAAATCAACTTCCACCGCAGAATGGAGATAGTAATTATCCAGAGGAACTGTATGACGAGTGCGTCAATGTTGCGGGAAAAAGCTTTTGCGACTTTCTATTCAAAAGATAAGATTACCAATCAAGGATTGTGTATCAAATGTATCTGCTATACAGATTATGCATTCCCCAAAACCTAATAGGATCATATTGCGTCATCCAAGTTTTTCTGATTTTACATACCATTTTCCCGAACGCATCCCCAATACTATAGCTCCAATATAGTTACCTTTTTTGTATACTTTAGCAAATTCTTTTCCAAGACCAAAAAATGAAAGTAACAGATTATCTTTTTGATGGTAACCTGATTCTATAACCTTCATACTTAATTTGCTACTTGATTTGATAATTATCTTGCGTGCATCAGACCAATTACCACTCCATGATATGATTTCAAAATTTCCGAAGTTCTTTGATGAGATCTGGTAACCTTCCAGTCGTGCCTTAAAATCCATTTTCTTCTCCTTGGAATAGGAATTCATCCATTCTATGGCCCTATGACCCATTCCGCCTTCGACTCCGAAATTGTCAGTTCCAGCCAATTAGGTAATTGTTTGAGATTAATAATTTTAAACTTTGTAAAAATATCATTAATGCAAACTGAAAAAGGGTATTGATTGGGAATGAAAATATGTTATTCAGACTATCAATAAAGTGAAAACATGTACAGATTTGAGTCTGTATGTAGGACTAAGAAATCAATAAAGACACGGCATCAAACGAATGATTTAAGTAAACTACTGTGCATAAATTCAATATGTCCAGCGAGGTAAATATTCGTGAAAGTCCCAATCATTTCATAGTTCTCGATGCAATATCGAGAGGGATGAATAATATCGACAAGATATCAAAGGTGTCAAAGTTACTCAAAACTGAGGTCGAATTAATAGTGAATGACCTTGTTTTTCAGAGATTGATAACAACTATTGAAAAGAGAAGGTTCTTTGGTGGGAAAAAAATTGAATTAAAAATAACTGACACAGGTATGAATCTTCTTGGAAATAAGAAGAAGGAATTACAGGACAAGGTCCACGAAATGCAACAATACTACGATAACGGAAACAAAACACAGCTTGAATCCATTATGGATTCTAATAGAGCATGGATGCCTATGATGCTATTTTCGGGAATAATGAATATCCTGTTTTTTACTTCTATGATGTCGTTAATGGGTTTAGCGTTAAATCCTATGGAAAGCTCTCTTACTCAGGGGGATGCGAATGCGAATGCCGAAAGTAGTGGCAATGCAGACACTACTTCCACAGGTAGCGATACTAGCACTGATACTTCCGGCGCGGATTCTCAAGCAGGTAGTGATACTGGCGGATTTGACGGCGGCGGATTTGACGGCGGCGGATTTGACTTTTAGATCATATTACATCAGACTCGATTGGCAATTGAATCATTAACGAATTTAGCTGGCTTGATGAAAAATGTGAAATTGGAATGTGAAAGGCAAGAATTTTTTGAACTGATTCAGTTATAATTTAATTAGATTTATTTGCTAGGCAAGTTATCGCTTTTTATCAGTAAGATTGGATGTTTTGCTGTATTTCTGAATCGTCTCCACAATCCAATTTACATCAGTTTTAGTTTTAGCAAGATGTGCAATTTTTATACAGTCCCGAATGTCTTTTGATTTAATTTTAAGCCATACTTGAGAAGCTACCGCTGTTGCAATGTCCTTTGCGATACCCTCTTGCCCAAGCATGTGAATTGATATATCTAGAAAATTTTCAAAAGTGTACTGTTTAAAGTGTAACACCATAAATCTAGAGAGTAAAGGTGTAAGCATGTGGTTAGTTTCATTCGTGGTAGCAAAAACCCATGTTTTCAACTGGGTGTTTCTCGTCTTCATATGTTTTGTTTCTGTTATTATGCCAGTTTCCATGAGACTCAGGAGAACTGTCTGATCCTTTATTGGCATGTGTTCAATTTCGTCAATAACCAAATATCTCGGACGCTTTTCAAATAAATAGTCGACCATTCCAGATTTTGTACTGTGTGTGCCTAGAGTAAAATAAGAACGCTCAAGTTTCATGCATCCTAGCATAAACAACGTTTTTGCTGATGCAGGTGGACCTACAAGCAAAATGTGTATCGGTTTCTGTGACTCGAAAGACAAGAAAAATAATTTTTTTATGTCCTCGTATCCGATAATGTTATCAAACAGGTTACATTGCATTGGAGCCTTATTTGAATTGTTTTTAATAGTATTACTCTTCACAATTACTTCGTTTTTGATGGACATGCCCTGCTCATGATACATTTTGATCTGATTGATTATAGACATTCCTACAAAATCTTGATGTCTAAATACTCTAATTTAGTAGACGAAAATTGAATTAGGTCTTATACTTGATGTATCAACTAGATAAATTAGTTGACTCAACTTGGTTTATCAATACCATCCGATTTTCATCTTGAAACTTATGTAGATAAATAGGAGATACTTGACTAGAACGTAGAATTTATTTTTGGTAAACCTCCTCAATCTCATCATACGGTATCTAATAAATGACATACTTCCTAACTATTAGTACCTATTATTTATGGTTCCCTATTAATTGATAGATACTATGATAGATTGTTATAAATACAAACACAAGTGAAATTGATTCAATTATCCTTCTATTGGCTGGAGTAAACCATTATTGTTGGCCTAACAAGTCACCTTAACTAGGTAAATTATTATAGACATCATTAACAATCAAGTGACTAATGCTTCGTGGCAAAAACAAGAAAGATAATGGCAAATTAGCGAACAGATCTACTGATCTTTTGACTGTAAAATGGGAAAATAATCAAGTCATAATGATTGATCAAACAAAATTGCCCGGTAAACTAGTATATGTTAGATACAAGAAATATGAGGACGTTGCTAGAGCTATAGAACGATTAGTTGTTAGAGGAGCTCCAGCCATAGGTGTTGCAGCGGCATTTGGAATGTCTTTAGCTGCAATTTCGAGTAAAGCACAAACTAGAAAAGATCTGCTCAAAGATCTTAAAATTGCCTATAATAGGTTAAGATCAACGAGACCTACTGCCGTTAACTTGGTATGGGCCCTGGATCAAATAATGAATGAAGCATCCTCAAAAAATGAGCTTGAAGATATCAAAGAGTCAATAGTTCGTTCTTCTCTAAATATGGCAACAGACGATATTACAACTAATAAGCAATTAGGCAAGAATGGTGCAGAGATGATCCATAACGATGATGTAATACTCACACATTGTAATGCAGGTTCACTTGCAACGGTTACCTATGGGACCGCATTGGGTGTACTTAGAGCAGCCAGCGATATGGGTAAAAACATACAGGTTATTGCTACCGAAACTAGACCCGTAATGCAAGGTTCTCGATTAACTGCGTTTGAATTAAATCATTATGGCATAGATTTCAGTTTGATCCCCGATACTGCTGTAGGACATTTAATGTCTAGTGGTCTAATTAACCGAGTAATAGTAGGTGCAGATCGAATTTTGAAAACTGGCCATGTGTACAACAAAATTGGCACCTATCAGGTTGCTGCACTTGCAAAAAGACATAACATTCCTTTTTATGTGGCCGCTCCCAGTTCGACGTTTGATTTAACAAGTAAGGCCAATGAAGTAGTCATTGAAGAAAGAAACAAAAATGAATTGATGAAAATGGGTAATAAGTTATTAGCGCCAAAGGGAATCAAAGTTTTTAATCCTGCATTTGATGTAACCCCACCAGAATTGATCACAGGAATTATTACCGAAAAAGGCATTATTAAACCACCATATGAAAAAACTATAGCCAAAATTGTAAGACATAGATAAAGTATTTAATCTCTAAGTATATTTTTATTATTGGATGCCAAAAAGTATTAGTCAAGAACAAGTGTATTCCGTATTAAGGAGATGTATGGATCCTGAGATTCCCGTTAATATAGTCGATTTGGGTTTAATTTATGGTGTAGACATAAACGAATCAAATGATGTCGATATTGAAATGACAATGACAACAAGGGGCTGTCCTCTTCATGACACGTTAGTTAGTGATGTTAAGCGATATATAGGAAAAATCGATGGAGTAGGGAACATTAATGTCTCTATTGTGTGGGATCCGCCATGGAATATAGAAAGAATAGAACCGTCAATCAGAGAAAAACTAGGATTTGGAAGTCCAAAGTTAAGGTTTCAAGTTGATTATGAAAAATACCAACCCATGGTGAAAGGAAGATTGGTTACACAAGAGGATGGTTCCCTAATTCTGGAAAACGAGAAAGAGCAGAGATTTATGGTAAATCAGGCAATCGTTGATTTTTGGAATAGTTGCGATGGAACAAAAACAATTACTCAGTTAGCAGATCATTTTTCATCCAAATTAGGATTGCCTAGACAACAGGTCGAACAAGAAGTAGTTCAACTCGTCCAGCAACTACTTGAATCTGAACTGTTAAGACCTCAACAATAAAGAAACACATATTGTGTTCCCAAGCTAGTATCGTTTCAACAACCTCTAAGTTTCATAAGGTAATAGTGGAATTAGGAATAGGAGATGGTCAATTACTAGAAGAGCTTGTGAGGAATCAAAAAAGTACGAGCACATGTTATGTGGGTATTGAGATTGATGCAAAACAAATTCAAGTAGCGCGTGACAAATTACGAGAAAATAATGTTTACCTAATTAATGAATCTTTTGAAAAAGTCCTTTCATGTTTTCCTGATAATTATGCTGACGAATTCATTTTTGTCCTACCTCCTCCAAACTATATAGACAGGGCTAAAGAGAGTCTATGGATCCCATTCTATCAAGATATCTACAAAAAATTGAAAGAAAAAGGAACTCTCACAATTGTAACAGAAATAACGAATGATCTGTTTGAGCCTGTAACTTATAATGAATTTAGAACTTGGAAGAATTGGTTAATTTGCAGGTTCGTTAATTTTGGTTTCATGATAAAGGAATATTTTGATGATAGTCCTGTATATTACAGATCCCACTATTTGGAACAATTTAGGGGCGACCGATCACGGATAAAGATAATTTCTCTGATTTTAATAAAAACTTCATTCTAGATTAACTTGGCATATCTATTGCTTTTTAGGTCCTACTAATATGTAGTAACATAACATGTTCGTTCATACAATTTTTTGAACAAAATATTGAGCTGCAATCGTCCTGGTAACATGGAACAGGATCTTGATGATTAAACCTTTTATTGCAATAAGTGCAAAAGGATTCTAGTTTCATAATGTCATATTCGGGAAATATGTTTCCACAATTTCGTTTCTCTTTAAACCATCTTATATCTACACTTTGTTTCTCAGCATAATTCATAACGATATCATAAGCCTCATAGAAACCTTGGGCAAAAAATTCTCGATAAGAAATCTTAATATTGCTTTTTCTGGAATCTGAGAAAGAGACGATCCATTTTTCGTAAGGAATAGTATTTTTTTCATCTACATCTGAAACTATTTCCCTTTCTCTTTGCTCATGGTCTTTCAACTACTTGAATAATATTATAACATTCAAATATATTTTTACTCTAACCAAATTATTTACTAATGTTGGAACATGTGGATTAGAAATGGTAGTCATGTATCAGCATTGAGAAGTTTATAAGAACCCAGATTTAATATTTAAGATTGAAAAAGACATGCGCATATTGTGGCAAATTTTTTCATGGAGAAAGCTGGCCTCATGTAGAGGGAAATTCTAATATAGGTGTATTGAAAATAGAGAATTTTTGCTGTGAAGAACATAGAAATTTATTTTTGGAATCGGCTTGAAGTATAATTGATTTAATTTCCAAACACCTGACCAAGATTATTGCGCATACTCCCCAAAAATCCCTTTCTACTCTCTTTCTTTTTAACGTGTTGAAAACACTTGTCACACAAAGATCTCAAATTCGAAGGTCTGTTGTCTTTCAAGGAACCATTAATGTGTTCAAAAAAGGGACCATTACTTCCTTTAAATTTAACAGAACATTTTTGACACCTATGATGCGACCTTTCTAGTACGGTTTGACGTATACTAAGAGTTAGGCTCTCATACTTTTTCTTATCAATATTTCCAGTGTTTCCACCGCCAAAAAATGACAATGATCAGTTTAACATAGAGCCAAAAATAACTTTTGCTGTCAAAATTCCTAAATCCTATATAAACAATATAGAACGAAATCGGTTGAATATTTATCTATAGTATGGAAAGATTGCAGCACTCAACCTATGTAAATAATCCATATGCAATTTTCAGTTGTCTACACCAAACGGGCATAAGCAACAACGACATACTGAACAGATACGCAGATACGTACTCTATTACTCTGGTAACGTTCAGAAAATAATATTAACCCTTTAGAAGGGTGTGACTAATTCAAATGGTACGTCAAAATTATCTAACTTACATACAGCTCCTGGCATACAAACTACTCCAGTTACAATGACGTTATTACATTCCACATCAAACTTATTTTCTGGATTATTTTTACAATTGTTGATTTGTTGTCTTTCAGTATTTACTTGCCCTTTATCATCTTTACTTTCCTCACTCTCTGCCCTAACTTGTTGAATTCCATTGAACATTACAGTTGACACCAATGTTAGTGTGAGTGCTGTCATCAGAATAACGGTCGTACTAACGTTTTTCATTACAATGATTTTTTGTTTATGATATATTAGAAGTGCGTTACAACAATTAGTAAAAAAAGATGAGGATCTTGTTGCTAAATTTGAATGTTTTAATTTCTTCTATAACAAAAATTTAGAAAAGTTAAACTTAGCCATTGAGAACGGGATTTATCGAGAAATTAAAAGTGGACCGAGTGGGATTTGAACCCACGACCACCTACGTTTCCTCTGTAAATTATGGTGTCATTTACATGCAAGGCAGGTATTCTACCAGGCTAAACTATCGGCCCCATAAACACAATATTTTTTTACTTGATAATTTAAGTGCTTTTAATTACTCCGAGCAAGTTATATGTTATTGTTGCACGTCTTAACATAAAGTCGAGACTATCGGTAGGTATGGATTACATAACTAGATAGATTGTGTTACCCAAAAAAGAACATTAATCAACCATTTGAAATCACTTTGATTTCCATGATTAATTTCCAGTCAAAGAAATGTGTACCTGATCAACAAGGCAGAAAGTTCCCATACAAATCAAAGTTTTGGGGCATACTATTTGAAAAGGTGCCTGCCAATTAGGTAGTTGCTATTCTTATGGAAAATGCGAGTCGTCAGTTAATCCCCTTTTACGGGATAAGAAGGATTTCGATAAGCGCATTTTTGACAATAGCCTGCCTACCCGATTTATCAAGTAATTATCTAGTTATGGGAATTTTATTGATATGACACAAATAATGAAAAGTAGCATAGTCTTGTCTGAAAGAACCTTATGAAAGGTGAAAAATGGTTTGAAAATATTGTGTTAAGTGACCTGCTGGACATCCATCGAAAGTTTCCCTAACAATAAAGAAATTTCAAGATATTTGATAAGACTTGATATCCAAAATTCAATTTCAGGGCTATATCACATATGAATGAGAATGCGATCGAAATACTTTTAGCACATATCTAAACAATTTGGAATATGTCCGCTCTGTTAAAAGATCGTGTTTGGGTTATGTTATCAGAGGTGGCCAAGAGGGGGGTTTATCCCTTACATGGATCCAGATTAGGAATTTTTAGAATACCTGTAGAAATAACAGAGCGATCTGATATAAATGCCATAATGAATAGTTTAAAAAGTTCTGGCTTCAAGGTCGATTCGTATGCAGATCGAATCTATGTTACAGACAGATGGACAGAAACTGGTATTGATGCAATAACCCAAAAAGAGGTAGAAGCAAATTTAGAAATTACAGTTGAAATTGTCTCAGGCGATGTTGTGGATATAATATATCAGATAAAGCCATTGGAGTACTTTGGTGACCACTATTGGATAAAAAATTATAGACAAAAAACAGATACCAAAGCGAAGATAATTATCGACACAATAATATGGAACTCTAAAATTGGCGATAAACTGATAGATCATTACAAAAAATCACAAAAATTATCAGCTGAAGACGCACTGAAAAAATTAGAAGAACTAACCCCACTCAAAAAGAAACCAATATCCCGAGATCCTTCTATCGCACAGGACGTAAAGTCACTTGAGCGCCCATCGCAATCACAGGTTCAGGTAAATGCACCATCAGCTACACCGCCTCCACAGGCTCCTCCCGCAATGACAGGTAGGGATACAACAATTTCACTTGTTGGGACAGGAAATTCATATTCAAAGATAGATGGTCCAATAGACCCTGAATTTAAATCAAAACGCCAGGTAACAGGAAGCTATCAAGGAATTAAGGTATGGGGTCCAGTTGATCCGCCAGGGCAGCTTGGTATCTGGGGAACTGAAGTTACAGTAGATTACGATATTTGTGTAGCTGATGGTGCCTGTATTGAAGCATGTCCTGTAAATGTCTACGAGTGGCTGGATACACCAGGACATCCTGCATCAGAGAAAAAGCCTTTCATGATTAGAGAAAAAGATTGCATTTTCTGTATGGCATGTGAAAATGTTTGTCCTCCTCAGTGTGTAAAAATATTCCAAAAGGGTCAATGATGTCGACAGACTTACAGTGAACCTATAAATATTTACTCGTACATTTTTACAATAGGTAGTGATAGAAGATAATATCAGAATTCAGCGGTATTTTGTACTATGTTTTGATGGGAATAGCTTGGATAATGACAGTTTACACTTTGAATTTTAATTATTTGAGTTACAGGTCTACTAGGAAATCAGTGAATAATAAGATTAGAAAGAAAATCAATTATTCGGCTGAAACATGCCCACAAGTGACAATTCAGTTACCAATTTATAACGAAAAATATGTGGCTACACGTCTAATAAATGCAATTTGTAGTATGGATTTTCCAAAGGAACGTATGGATATACAGGTGCTTGATGATTCAGACGATGAGACCTCAAGTATTATAGAAGATTTGGTTGAAAAATACAAAAAGGACGGATTCAACATATCAGCATTTCATAGAGTAAACAGAACGGGGTATAAAGCAGGGGCCCTTAAAGAAGGACTGAGATTTGCCAAGGGTGAATTCATTGCCATATTTGACGCTGATTTTATTCCTTCAAGTGATTTTCTAAGAAACTCTCTAAGTTACTTTGACGATTCCAAGATTGGCCTTGTTCAGGGTAGATGGGGCCACATTAATGAAAAGTATTCAATTTTGACAAAGGCTCAAGCAGTATCTTTGGACTTTCATTTTTTTATAGAGCAAAAAGCAAAGAGTCTTACACACCTGTTCATGAATTTTAATGGAACAGCTGGAATTTGGAGAACATTGTGTATAAAAGATGCAGGGGGTTGGCACACAAGCACGCTTGTTGAAGATCTAGATTTGAGTTTCCGTGCACAGATGAAAGGCTGGAAATGTATCTTTGATGAGGATCTAGTTGTCAATGCGGAACTCCCTGTTCAAATGAATGCTGCAAAGCGTCAGCAATTCAGATGGGCAAAAGGATCCGTACAGGTTGCTAAGAAACTTTTGATAATGTTACTATCTCACAGAAAACTTTCTATAGATACTAAAATTCAAATATTCATTCAACTAACCAAGCACATCATTAATCCTCTATTCCTCATACAGTTCCTCATATTTCCCATCTTATTGCTGCTCAATTATCAGATTTATGATACTGCTTGGGCTCCAGCATTTGGTATCGTCGCATATCTTCTGCTAGGACCGGCAACATACCTGATAATGATTAGAAAAATCTGGGGGGAAAATTGGAGAACAAAAGCACTTCAGTATTTGTTCATGATATTCTATGCGGGTGGAATTTCCATTAACAATTCTGTCGCCATATTTGACGCCTTGGTTGGAAAAAGGAATGAATTCCTGAGAACACCAAAATTTGGAATAATGGAAAAAAATCAAGATTGGCATAATAACAAATATGCTTTACCATTTACAAAGACCACTTTGTTGGAAATCTTCTTTAGCGCCTATGGTTGCCTTACAATTGCCATATGTTTGTTATCTGGAAATCCCATATTTGTACCTCTTATTTCCTTACAAACAATAGGATTTATTTACGTGGCGTACCTCAGCATAATTCAATCCAGAAATATTAAGAACAAGACAAGTCTCTATTTGGGACCATCAACTGAATATAATTTACAAGATGTAAGAGCTAATGATCCGTTAACTTGATATTGTTTGTATCTTGATCAAGATACGCAGTCAGTTGACATGCAGACCTAGATGACTCCGGCTTCTCTTAATTTATTGGGTAAATAAGTATCAGCCAAATACTTGAATCCATATTTGAAAAATGCGTCCAATTCACATTTCTCCTTTCGTTCAAGAAATAGATTCAATTCCTTCTTCCAACGTTTATCCTGAAGCCATGGTTTTTTCTTCATATCGTTTGCCCTGTTTAAATCCTCCGGAGTAGCTGCAAGTCTGGCAACCTTTGGTATATTATATTCATAAATATCAGAAAACATCATACCCAGTACCTTTGAGTTTGGTGTTACCAACCTGTCACTATCATAACTTAATGATTCACTTCCTATTTTGTAACGTAGTGCTATACCCAGTCCCCACGGATCGGCATCGGCAAAAATAACAACTGGCATTTTCCACTTTTCATTCAACATCTTCACCATCATTCTAGTTGCTCGATCTGGTTCTCCCGATCCTGTCAATAGTATCGCATTATATTTTTGTATAAAGCCCGATTTTCTTATATTATTGAGTACTGTATCTTTCTCGACCACCATAACAAAATCCGCCTTTACCTTCACAATTTCGAGATCTCGGATGTTGGTAGGTATTAGTTGGGACGTAGCCCTGCTTCCTAGGTTGCAATCAATCAGATCTCCACCCACGCTAAGTGTTATTGGTCCTGAAATCATTCCTTTGGGTTTGGAAGTCACAGAAAATTCCTCTCGAGGAACATTTGTCAAGAGTTCAATTGCCTTTATTGCATCATCAGAGTCATCCTGCCCGTTCCAGAATTTTTGTTGATTTTTTTCGTCTCCAACTGTGCTCAAAGTGGCATAATACATACCTCTTATGGTACTTTCCATTTCTTCGTCTAACAATTTTCTTATGGCATTTGCCATGACCAAATATTGCGCAAATGTTGGTATCTTCTTTGAGCTATTAGGACCAACCTGGACAGTCTTCTCTCCTATAGTAAGCATCCTCTTCTCATCTGACCAGACAGTATTATCATATCCCACTTTTGGAATTTCAAGACTTGGCATAATACCACCAACAAGAATATCGTCCCCGACATTTTTCATTATTTTCCTGATTTTATTAGTTATTTCTTGATGTCGCTTATCTTTTAGTGCCATAGTCCTTTACACTCTATTTTTTAGTAATTTTGCGAGGAATATTAATTTTAGCTGGCTTAATTTTGTTATTTTGTTTTGATACTGATATACTAGATCGGGTATCAAAATTGCTCAACTTATTTTCATTCGCATTATCGTTATTCATTGTGTTCTTCTTATTGCCTGGTTCAGCTCTTTTTTCGTCCGAATCTGGAAAGATTTGTTTAGCAATGTTTGATAATTCCCCGCCAACATATTTCTCTGCCAAGTTTTGAAACGCTTTGGAAAGTTTTTTTGAGTCAATTTTAATTGATTCTGATATTGCATTTACTATAAAGGGTATATAGTGTTTATAGAGCCTTAATTTGTTTTCGTCCTCCTTTATCTTCAGTTCTCTTCTTATTTGTGCACTTACTTTTCTATAAAGATCTGAAAGACATGATTTCATATACTTTTTCAGATCGCCTTCGGATGCAATGCTCTCCTTTCCTGCAGTCTTATATGGTATCTTAGTGGAACATATATGGAAGAAAATGTGGATCGGAAGATATTCTACTGTTCTATCGGATTTTGTTTCTACATTAGAAAATTGTTCCTTAACCTCTTTTTTTGAAATCCCCATCTTGTTTATTCCTACTTCAGAAATTACTTCTCGTGCAACATCAGAACCTTCATCGTATAGAAGTGGGATTTTATTAGCAAATCTATAGAGTTTGAATGAAGGAATATCCCCTCCGTAAGCAATTCCACATTCAACAATTGTCGGCCTATTATTCACAATGCAAATTCTCGAAGA
The DNA here is from genome assembly GCA_036280615.1 of Nitrososphaeraceae archaeon. GTDB lineage: Archaea > Thermoproteota > Nitrososphaeria > Nitrososphaerales > Nitrososphaeraceae > TA-21. Next base: position 18,550 of record DASUQJ010000128.1, on the reverse strand, counting down.
ATAAGATGTCAACGAAGGTTTTAATATCTTGGCAGATAAATGAGTTTGACTTCCAGAGGTGGATGTCTCCTTATTTTGAATAATTGAATATTCAGATATCATTCCGACAGTCAGGATTTTTTCGCCGATTGGACTCAAATGGTCTGTATTTGGAGACTGAAATTTTGTATGCTTGCAAATATTTACGACCTTAATCAACTCGTGTTCGTCATATTGGTCTGCAGGTTTTACGGTCAATCCTGCTCTATTAATTATATCTTTAGCCTTATCGTTTGACATTTTTTGGAATGAATTGGAGAGTATCCCCTGCAGAGTTGTCTTCTGATTCATAAAATTAAAAATGGCCTTCTTTAGAGTTTTAAGATCCATATCAGAGGGATGTGGCAATACTTCCCTTGAAGGATTTGGCATTATCTGTGTTCTTCTCTTGAACGTTACCCTTCCTTCATCTGTTTCAAATATAATGATCGCATATGGATTAACGATACTTGTTTGACTAATATAGTCGTAGATTTTGTTTTTGGTCACAGGAGATAATTTTGCACGCAAAATAGCTTCAACTTTGAAACCAGATTCACCTTGTATTTTCGATTCATCATTTTTGACAACCTTTTTAAAGAGAGTGATTGGTTTATTTGTTCCAATATCCGTTCTAAGATCAAAATAATATTCTGATTCTTCTTCTGATTTGGACCATACTTTGAGAGGATGATCAGTATCCTTTGTAGAAAATGCTGCTATCATCTTCAATCCAACTCCAAAAAGACCTCTTTGTTGCTTCTCGACGTATTTGCCAGAAGTTAAGAATGAACAAACTGCAACAGGAACTTTCTCTGAAGGTATTCCAATGCCGTTATCCTTACAAGATATGGACCACAGATCATTAAGTGGATCCAGGAGTTTTAGGCTTAAATGAATGACTGGTAGTATGTGATTAATTTCGCAGGAATCCAATGAGTTTTCTATCAACTCTCTCACCGACATATACAGAACCCGTTCTCCAGTAAAACCTGCCAATGCAGAATTATCGACAAAAAATTCTGATTCTGCTTTTTTATTATAATAGATTTTTGATTTTTGTTTTTGAGGGATTTGCAAAATTGTTTTGGTCTGTTTTGTTCCTTTCTCTAAGACTTCAGTTGTAACTTTCGATGTCAATTGACAAAGTTTGTACGTTACTAGATTTAACTTTTTATCAAAAATAGTCAGATTGTTGTGAGAATGGATAAAAACATCCTTATATTGAAGAGCCGTAAGGAGTTGCCTCTTTTTTCAGTACTATTATTTTATGAGAGCTGAATTCTAACAATATCCTGTTTTTACCTTTAAGAATCACTATAAAATCAGATCCCGTACCGACTATTTCACCACCGAAAAGATCTTTAATGTTCATCTTACCATATGCAGTTCTATCACTTATTAATATTGAGACACTTTACGCTGCTTCCACCGTGTTGATGGAGGTAAAAATAATAATTCCCATTTACATTTTTACCTAGTTTATGGATGTTGATAGAAGAATTGGCCTTGTATTACGAGAACCTACTGAAGAGGTTGTTGAGATGCAAGAATTACGAAAAATATTTGAGACTAATGCCAGACCTCGTCATTACATTGGTTTAGAAATTTCTGGGAAACTTCATTTGGGAAGTCTAGTTTTGACCGGTTTCAAGATAAATGATTTCATCGAAGCGAGCATATATTGTAATGTGTTTCTTGCAGACTGGCACACTTACATAAATAATAAGTTAGATAATGATTGGCAAAAGATAATTGAGGTTTCCAAATACTATGCTGAGGCCTTCAAATTTTTTTGTCCGGGAGTAAATATCATTTTAGGATCAACTTTGTATGATAATTATGATGATTATTGGAAGAATTTTATGATCTTTAGTAAACATATGACGTTGTCACGAACCTTAAGAGCATTAACTATTATGGGTAGGTCAGAAAAGGAGAAACTTGATTTCTCCCAATTAATGTACCCTTCAATGCAATCAGCAGATATCAAGGCATTAGATTTGGATATTGTTCATGCTGGAATGGATCAAAGAAAAATTCACATGCTCGTAAGAGAAATTTTCCCAAAGTTGGAATGGAAAGTACCAGTGTCCGTTCATCATCATTTACTTCCTGGACTCAACGAACCGACAAAATTTGCTCCCAATGCGAGAGACGAAGAAGAGAATCGATTATCAAGTAAAATGAGCAAAACTAATCCATTAGGGGGTATACTGATCCACGATGACGATAGTACAATTAAGAACAAGATATCAAAAGCTTTTTGTCCCATTGGCATTTCAGAAAATAATCCTATATTAGAGATCATCAAATATGTGATCTTCCATCATTTTTCAGAATTTCAGATTGATAGGCCGAGCAGGTATGGTGGAAATATAGTCTATGATAATTATATGAAACTTGAAAATGATTACAATCAGAATAAAATTCACCCTAAAGATCTGAAGGACTCAGTTTCCATTTATCTGAATAAAGTAATTGAACCAATTCGAAATCATTTTAGTAATTGGACCATTTTGGATGAACTTTAAATTCATCCTAAGTTACAAAGGATTAAATTAATATTAATTGCCATATTCAGGATATTTTGAGTAATACTTGCGACATTGTAATTAAAAATGTTAATGCAATTATTCCCTTTAGTGGTATTGTCAATACCAATATTTTAATTGAAAATGGAAAGATAAAAGCCTTAGAAAAAACAATCGGAAATGTTAGTGCGGATATGATAATTAATGCAAAGAACAGGTATATCTTGCCAGGAGTCATTGACCCCCATGTCCACTATGGGGTTTATACTCCAATAGATAATGCTGCAATAACTGAATCTACCTCGGCTGCGACTGGAGGAGTAACCACAATAATGCGAATGATTAGGTTGGAAGGTAGCTATAGAAAAATTGTCAATCATCTCGACGTAAGCAAGAATACTCACATTACCGATTATGGAGTACATGCATCAATTCTGGAACCTAAGCAAATTAAGGATATGAGTTACCTCAAAAGTATCGGTATTAATTCTTTTAAAATCTATATGAATTTAGGATCCCATCTTAAAAAAATTCTTGCTGATCTCGATCCAGGTTCATCTTCTCTAAAAGAAATTGAGGTTGATATGACAGACAAGCTACTTACAGAGATCATTAAGGTTGGTTCATCCTTGAATTCTATTGTATTAGTCCATGCAGAGGACCCTCAAGTATGTTCTAGGAATATACTAGAAGTGCGTAACAAGTATGAGCAAGTTAATTCAAATATTCTCAAGTTATGGTCATCATTAAGGCCAGAAGCGTCAGAAGTTAGTTCTATTAGAAAAATTATGAAAATTGCTTTAAATTATGAACCTAATTTATATTTTGTTCACATAGGTTCATCAGAAGCTTTGCGTGAAATTCACAAACATAAAAGATTGCATAAAAACCTCAGAATTTGGATTGAAACATGTCCTCATTATTTAACACATAGCACAGATTTTGATGATATTAAAGGTAAAGTAGTCCCGCCACTGAGATCAAAAAATAACCTCGAAAAGTTATGGAGTGCTATAAAATCTGGAATTATTGATACTATTGGAACAGATCATGTTGCCAATGAGTTAAAAAGGAAAAAAGCTGAAGGGAACTTTTGGAACGCACCGTCAGGATTTTCAGGCTTAGCAACAATGCTTCCGGTAATGTTAAGTGAAGGAATAAATAAAAAAAGAATTGATCTTGTCAGATTATCTGAAATATGCAGTGCCAATTCATCTAGGATCTTCGGATTATTTCCAAAAAAAGGGACCATTATGGAAGGATCAGATGCTGATTTAACTTTAGTGGATATGGAAAAAAAACAAACGGTTACTCCTGATATATTAAATTCTCATTCAGATTATACTATTTACGATGGTTGGAAGCTCACGGGATGGCCAATTATGACTATAGTGAGAGGAAAGATAGTAATGGAAGATGGGAAGATAGATAAAACATATATTGGTCATGGTAACTTCGTTGAAACTGCCAAGACCTATCAACAACAGTTAGACAAACAGATGTGAATCTGTATCTACAAATCGTTTAAATTACATTTTGTTATCATTATCCACAGTTCTTGAAGAATATTTTAGAAGTACGAGATGTTAAAAAATATTTCCCAATCAATACGAGTCTTTTTTCTTTTGTGAGTCCAAGAAAAAAATATTATAAAAAGGCATTAGACGGCGTCAGTCTAAATATTCCAGAAGGACGAGTTTCCGTTTTGGTCGGAGAATCAGGTTCTGGTAAAACTACACTGGCTAGAATAATTCTACGAGCGATTGATCCAGATTCAGGTTCAATTATTTTCAATGGAAGTAATATAAGCAGAAAAAGTGGTAAAGATCTTTGGAATTATCGGAAGCAAGCTCAAATGATCCATCAAGATCCCTATAGTTCACTAAATCCATTAATGAAAGTATTTGACATAATAAAAGAACCAATTGATATTTTTTTTAAAGATTACTCCAAAGAGGAACGTATTAATAAAATCCTTACTGTATTGGATGATGTGAACCTTAAGCCATCGGCAGAATTCGCTGAAAAGTATCCTCATATGTTATCTGGAGGTGAAAGACAAAGAGTTGCTATTGCCAGATCACTAGTTATTGAGCCTAGATTAATTATAGCAGATGAACCCGTCTCAATGCTTGATGTGTCAATTAGAGCACAGATACTTCAGATAGTAAAGCAATTAAGTGTTAGTCGCAACATAACGGTGTTCTACATTACTCATGATTTGGCAACGTCAAGATACATTGGAGACGAGATCTCTGTTATGTATGCTGGCAAAATAGTTGAGAGTGGATCGATAGACAGGGTGTTATCAAATCCACTACATCCATATACGCAGGCATTATTAGATGCCATTTCAGAACCAAGGTTTGACAATATTGACAAAGAGAAGGCGATTAGAATCAAAAATTTTGATTCAGCGCCTGCAGAGAGTGGTTGTAAATTTTTCCACAGATGTCCTTACAGCATGGAAATATGTAAAAAGGAACCAGAACTAGAATTGAAAGAACAAGAACATAAAGTATCCTGCTTTCTTTACGAGAAAAAGTGAAAGCCAAAGATAAAGAAGAATAAAAAACGTATCATTCAAAATCATGAATATCTACTAGGACTTGATATCAAGTCAAATCAGCTCGAAATGTCGGTAACAAAAAAAATAAAAACGAATGGATGGTGTTTTAATTTCTAAGGATGGTTACCGTCCTAATTTTTTAAGGACATCCTTCCATCTTTTGTATGAAGTAACCGTTCTGTTGTATGCTGTCTTCGACTACCTTTGGAGCTTCTTGAACATGACAAAATTGGCATTCCTCTTGAGTCATCGTCTGACCTTCTTGACCAGCATCCTGTAGGTATTCCTTTCCAAATTCTATTGCTTTTTCATGTGGAGTTGAAGATTCCACTATAACGTCAAAGTGCATAACCTTTCCATCTTTTTTTGTTACATATGTATCATATACTGCGCATTCCATGTCAGTAGGGTACTAATAGTCGCTATTTATTCTATTCAATACCTGCAAAAAATGATTCTTCTTTATACACACTCATAATTATTATATGCCAGCGATTTCATAGTGTTTGTGCACTTAACGAGAGAAGAAGAGGATGCGCTGGATGAAAAGCAAGGCACAGCCGTCTCAACCGCATATAAGATATTGTTATCTATAGGTAAAGCAACCAATGCGGAAAGATTAATTCCTGTAGAATGGGCTCACCTTTCTGGTGTCAATTATAACACAATTGGCGATGCAGGAGTAAATTTTCTCACCGAGTATAGTCAAGATGCACGATTTCTAGTTCCCACAACAATTAATCCAATGGGATATGACAGTCATAAACAGAATAACTTGTCCAGCAATTTCAAGAAACAACAGGGCCAAATAACCACGGCATATGAGAAAATGGGTTCTGTGCCTTCATTTTCATGTATCCCATATGAACTATTTCAATTACCAGATAGGGGACATAACGTCAGCTTTGCAGAAAGTAATGCAGCAGTAATGGCAAATTCAGTATTCGGTTTACACACAAACAAAGAAAGTTCTCTTAGCGCTTTAGCTAGTGCCGTAACTGGTAAGGCTCCCTACTCAGATCTCAGAATTAACAGTATAAGAGATCCAAAAATAAAAATTAAGATAGAGAAAGAGCTCAAGACGGAATTGGATTATGGAATATTGGGTTATTTTCCTGGTAATTCGGTAAAAGAAAGCTGTGTTTCTTTTGGTCATCAAATTAGTAACATAGACATGTATAAGACCAAGTCTCTAGCTGCTGCCTTGGGTACTTCAGGTGCATGTGGAATGTTCTCTGACAAGGAAGTATATGATGAGAGTATATCTTATGGAAAAGAGGAAGAAAAATCAATAGTAGATGAACTCAACACCGCTGATTCTGGAGATGTTATAGCATTGGGGAGTCCTCAACTAGGAATGTACGAATTGGAGTTAATATCAAATATGATTGGCGGGAATAAATTCTCTAAAAAATGCATGATCTTTTGTCCTCGACCAATTTACGAAAAATCTTGGAAATCTGGAATAGCCCAGAGCCTTGAAAATGCTGGCGCGAGTATAATTTGTGATGCATGTACGTGTTTATCACCTCTGTTATCGCGTGAGGAATATGATGGTGTAATTACAAATAGTGTCAAAGCTGCCCACTATCTCAACAAATCTAATGGGGTATCAGTATGCCTGACGGATTTAAAATCCATTGTAAGCAATTATACTAAGTAATAGATCCACCATGGATTATTTTCTAAGATGCAAAGTAATTGTAGGAGGGAGGGCAAAAGGAAGAATTCTGTCAACAAAGCAACCCATCAACTTTTTGTCTTCAGTGGATCATTTGACCGGATTGATAATCGATAAGAGTCATGACTTGTGTGGACAATTCCTTAAGGACAACCTTTTGGTTTTTCCATACGCTGTCGGAAGTAGTGTAGGCGCTTACTCGATTTTTGCGCTGAAATCCAATGGGGTATCACCATCAGGAATAATATGCACTTTAAAGACCGATATTACAACGGCTTCAGGATGCGCAATTGCGAATATACCATTGCTAGAACTCTCTAAAGATCAAGAAATTCCAGAAATCGAGAATTTCAGTGAAGGAACAGTAGATGGTATTTCGGGAATCCTGCAAATCAAAAAGGTTTAATTTAATTTGGTTTTTCTATTTCAAAAGGTGCATGGCATTTGACGGGCGACCAGATCCAAACAAAGGATATGAAGAGAAAAGTCCATGCACCGTTTCGGTTTTGCAATATGGAGACTAACTTAGTCGTAGACTGTAAATAATCAGAATTAATAAAAATTAGTTGAATATTCTTGGGCCAGCCTGTTCAATCATTATAAACTCAAGTTTTAATTATTCTAAGATTCCATGATTGTTGCATGTCATTATGCGGGGTTACCGTAGCCATTACATCAAGCCGGAGAGCTTCTGAACTTGCAAGCTTAGTTCGAAAGTTTGGAGGTATTCCATATATAGCACCAACTATAGGAATTAGAAATAACAATCCGCTAAATTCTGAGTGTATTAAATTCATAGAAATCATCAGAAATGAGAGAATTCAATTTTTCGTATTTATGACTGGTGTCGGCGTATTTAATCTATTTCAAAATATTCAAAAATTACACCAGTTAGAGACCGTGATCGAAAAGTTACGAGATACTGTAATTATAGCAAGAAGTAACAAACCAGCAACGGAACTAAGAAAATTTGGCATTAGAACCAACTTTGTTCCCGATATCAATACTATTGAAGGGATATTGAACCTATTAGGAAACTTTGATATTAAAAACAAGAACATAGGGATATTATGGCATGGTGATTACTCGCATTCATTTAGGCAAAAGCTTGAATCTTTAGGTTCAAAAGTGTTCGAATTTTCATCGTATACTTACTCTATAAGTCTTGGAAAAACGAATGCCACCATGTTAAAGGAAATGGGATATGACTACGTACCCCCCAGTGAAGAGAAAATTGGAAGGCTCATAGAAGATATAATGGCAGGTAGTATAGACACAATAACCTTTACGAGCCCGCCTGCAGTTAAAGAGTTCTTTGAATTCGCTAAAAGAAATAACCAGATACATGCGTTAAAAGAGAGGCTAAACCACAATCTACTTGTTGTGTCTGTAGGGCCGTCTACTTCAAAAATGCTTGCGAAATTTCATGTTCTAGTAGATGTTATGCCGGCTACTTACCGCATGGGACCTATGGTAAAGGAATTGGCGGATTTTATCTCATCATATTGATAGTCTATTTCGCACTACATTGCCAAATTGTTATGAAATTCACGTAACATTTTTTATGAGGTCTCACCAATAATAAGCAAATTGTCTAATTTTTGCCCTGAGTGTGGTGGGGAATTAAAGTTGGATACTGCTACCAAGAATTTCATCTGCAAAAGCTGCGGTCTTTTTGCTTCCATGGAAAAAATGGATGAATTAAGGGATAAAACCTTTAGGGATGAAGGCAATGATAGGAAAAAATATCATGATGACTATCTTGATTGGTGGACTTCATCAAAGAAAGACAAGCAAAGAATGTAGATAGAAAATCCTGCAAAGAGTTCTAGCTAGGGAGCTGCGTCCATTGGTACCATGTGATCTTCCTTTCTAGTCTTTAATGCCGTCATGAGTTCCGTCTCAATAATTCTGGGCAATTTTCTTATTTTGTTTACAACTATATCGCGCATTTCTTCCAAGTCTTTTGCTCTTATTTTTAAGAGAAGATCAAATCTTCCATGCATTTCATGAATTTCGAGAACCTCCTCTATGGATGAAAGGCTATTTGTTACTTCATCAGCTGTTCCAGGTTCGATGTTTATGCCCATGAACGCGAGGTGATCATAGCCAAGTTTATTGTTATCCAAGGCTATGGTGAACTTCTTAATAATACCCGCGGAAATTAGTCGCCTGACTCTAATATGAACAGTAGCATCAGATATTCCGATTTGCTTTGCAATTTCAACAAAGGGTAGTGAGGAGTCTTTATTCAATATATTTATGATTTTGAGATTAATTTCATCAATAACATCATGGCTAGTCGTCAATCCAAAAATTACTTTGTAATTATATACTTAAATGCTTTTAGAAATAGTTTCCTTGAGGACCAGCGATAATTTCCTGGACCATTCGATTCATGATAAAAGGTATTAATGAGCAATGTCCCAAGGAATAACAATTCCGATGTCCAAAGTGTGCAGTAAATGCAGGAAAAATAATTCCGTTTATTTAAGGCAATATTCTGGAGAGTTTTTGTGTAAGAAATGCTTTATCAAATCGATAGAATACAAAGCAAAAAGGACAATATCAAAATATTCAATGATAAAACATGGTGATACTGTGGGAGTTGCAGTCTCGGGCGGTAAAGACAGTCTTGTGCTCCTGAATATACTAAAAAACACATTCAGTGGTTCAAGTCCTGAGCTAGTAGCCATAACTGTAGATGAGGGAATTAAGGGTTATCGAGATGAATCATTAAGCATTGTAAAGAATTTTTGTTCCAGCATAGGCGTTGAAAACAAGGTAATGAGTTTTAATGAACTTTTTGGATTATCGATGGATAAGGCCATGGAGCTTAGACCGTCAGAGAAAATTTCATCATGTTCCATGTGTGGAACTTTTCGGAGAAGGGCAATAGATCTCCTTGCAGAATCTTGTGGAGCAAATGTTATTGCTACCGGACATAACTTGGATGATTACATTCAGACATTTCTTATCAATATGTTTGCCGGCGATGTGGAAAGAATCGGATGGACATATCCAGATCCAGTAGAGTATGGGAGTAGTAGTTTAAGGAAAATCAAGCCATTAATGGAAATATATGAAAGAGAAATTGTAACGTACGCTATTCATACAAATATTCCATTCCAAACAGAAGAGTGCCCATATAAAGACGAAAGTATAAGAAGTGCCTTTAGAAGTCATTTAAACAGTCTTGAGAAAATACATCCGGGCATAAAGTATAATGCATACAATTCAATCTTGAAAATTGCAAGGAAGGTAAAATCTGCAAATATAAGTACAATTAATATTACAAATGTAAATAATGCGATTCAGCAGGAACATAGACGATGCCTGGTATGCAATAGAGACTCTTCTAACTCAGTATGCTCAGTCTGTCGCACATTGAATTTGTTAGTTAAAGAGAAATAGAGCCTGCTTTCTCTCCATCAATGCAATTTTGTATGAACATAAAAGTAAAACTTTACCTAGGTAAGTCAAGTAGTTAGTTATTTGTATTAGAAGTCTTAAATAAAATTCTGGCGACTAATCGTATTGTCTATCTTGAATTCATTGTTAAGATAGTCAATTGATTGGTGCTTTGTTCACCGGATAGGCACCAATCAATTCCTTGAAATTAGTATGTTAATTGCAACAAAGTTTTTTCTCTAGCAAACAAACTGATTGTATTTTTGTTAACAGGATACACAAATATATCTAAATTGTGTAATATTTTTCGCGGTAGTAGGTAGGATTGGGGTGTTAGCCGTACCCCAAACCGGAAATCGGCTTTATGCTGGGATCAGTAACTACTGGGTAAATCTTTAGATGTGAAGTGCCTGCTTGCTAGGCTGATATGAAACCACGCCGTGTCGGATGGGTATGAGCAACAATATGTGCGAAGGCATGTGCTTGATTGTGAGTTGTCGAAATGGATGAGGTCCGGGAGGGTGCAATCCTAAGGCAGCATATCCATGCTAGCACGTCTACGTGATTGATCTTGCAGAGCTTGAGATTGGGCTTTGCTTCTATAGTGGTACCGGTAGGCTACTACCGCATTTGAATGTTACATCCTTAGGCAAAATTCCTACAGCCAATGTTTAATCTGTAGGAATCCTTCCGTGGATTCACCTTTTAGTAATTTAATGAGTGAAATTGCCTGAGGAACCGATAACACTGGCTTGTGGAAATGATTATCCGTTCCGATCCGAGGACAAGCAACTTGCACAAAAGCATCTATATCTTGAAATGACAATAAGCGTTCATCCGTAATCTCAGTCATAGCAATAAGCAGTATTTTTTTGCCTTCCGCTTCCAGCAACCTCTTAAGTTCTAGTGCCTTAATCTTGGCAAATTGTCCTTCCTTTAATCCAATAATTATTCCTATAGTTTGGGCATCCTGAGCCTTGAACACGGATAATATCGCCTTCTTTTCGAGTTTCTGTGCAATGTCGTTAATTTCTGAAAATTCGTTAAAATAAGGATCCAACATAAAGGTAGGTTTCTGGGTAACTATTGCAATACTGGTAGAATGAAAAATACTCTGCCCCAAGAATATGAACGCGTCAACTTTGTCTTTGGAATCATAAGCAGGGTAGAACTCGCAGCCAAAAACCTGTGCATCGTTCAAGTGTCCCTTACCCCTTCCGATAACCACTTCATACCCATGATATTCAAAAATCTTCTTTACTTTTTGCACGGATTGTAGATATTGACTATTGGTCACGAGGGAAATCGTATTAAAATTCTTCTTCTTTAATTCAATCGCACATATTTTTGCAATTTTACCAAAATCTATATCATCAAAAGCATCAATCATTACTACCTTATCTCCAAACTCTTCCATGGCGATGGTGTGTCCAATGTTGAATAAAATATCTACGCCCAAAGTCTCTGCAGCATGAATATTTAGATCGCATGAACCCCACGATGTATCTCCAATTACGTACACCGGTATCTGGTACTTCTCGGATAATCTGTGCGCACAGCTTTGAATTTTCTTTAAGATACCATCTGGACCATCTAATGCGACAGAGCGTGGCTTTTTTTCATTAATTGTGGAGTGGATCTTTTCTTCATCGATTTGAATCAATTAACTACTCATCAAACAATTCAATTAGTCTAATTTTAAGATATAATTTGATTCCAATGCGTTTGATAAAGTTTACTTGTTTCTCTGAATATCTATGGAGTAAGTGGAACTAGAGAATTCAGGTAATTTCACATCGTCTCGTTCTGGTCTAATGGTAATTCTGTCTCTATCAGGTCTAACCGATATGCTGATTTTATTCAGGCCTTCATTGGTACTAATAAAATGATCAAAATTAAGGTTACCAAGATCCGATCTTATTGAGTCAGGTAATTTGGGTTCGAGACAAATATTATTTTCAATCATGTTTGGTTTAATGCCCAACATCAATTCACGTAATGCATAAACGTACAATCCAACTGACCATGCCTGAAGAATGCATGAATTAAATGGCTCTGGTCTGTCTCCACGGTATGTTTCAGCGTACATGCCATTTTCCGAAATAATACGATCAGCCATAACCGAAAGATAGTCAAGTGCTTGCTGAGTTCTTTGGTTTTTTATTTCACTTATTGCTGCCCAACCAGTAACAAGTGGCCAAACAGCCCCATCATGATAAAGTGAAGGATGATATTTGGGATCCGAACTACTCAACGACCTCATGCCCCACGAGGTAGTCATATCATCCTTTTCCAGTCTTTCTAGTATTAATCTAGCCTTGTGTTGATCCCTTACCACTTCAGTAAGCAACATAACTAATGCATTTGGACGAATACTGCCATCTTTTGTCAAATCCTTACGAATAGTATCATTGTAAAAGCCTACCTTTGGTTCCCAGTATTCATTGTCAAACCTGTCTCTTAATTTTTGGGCAGACGAAAGCCACGACCTTTCATGTTCTTTATCATCAAGAATCTTTGCCAACTCGCTTCCTATTATCAAGCTCTCATAGAACAATGCTTGCACATCATTTGCGCTCTTTCTTCTATCTATATGATCCATCCAAGTTGAATCTTGAATAGGTAATTTTTCTGCCGTTCCGGAAAAACCATGTTCAATAAATTCATCGCCATCAATATCTTTAAGAAATCCCGAATTAACTAGATCGACTATCGATCCCCATCTTTTTGAGAGATATTGAGTATCTCCTGTACCATGTACATATTCACGAATGGCCCACGGAAACAAAAAAGTTGAATCTGCAGATCCATATGTTGTATTATGGAGGAATGTTCTTCCACTAATTACCATGGGTAATTCTCCCTTCACTGCACCATTGTGGGTGTACTTTGCTTGGCGTTTCAAAAAATTTTCTATCACTCTAAAGGAGAAATCATACTGGCCCATAGATAGATATCCTCTTAGCGACCATCCCGTATCACGTGCCCAATAATTGGGAAACCGTGGAAGTCCTGCACTAATTCCTTCACCAAGATTATCGTAATTTGCTTTTAGGTATTCAAGAGCAGTCTTCGCCTTTTTAAGTGCTTTTGCTAATTTAGCAATTGTAGAATTTGAAATTGAACTTGAAGAGGCATGATGTATTGTAAAAGTAGATCTTGAAATATCATTATGATAATTTTTTGTTACTTCGTACAATTTTTGATAATTATCTCTTATGTTTTTGTATTCATTTAGACAATCCTGAGAACTGGTGAAATCACCAGCGCCTATCAATGCTATTTCCTTGGTTAACCCTTCCTCAAGCTCTACATCATAAGATAATTCCAAATCATTATCAAAAGAATCTGTGAGTATTTTGGACGGTTTCAAATTCTTTGGAGAAATACCAATAGTTCCAAAGTAGTGCGCTACCCCTTTTTTTGCTATTGTTCTAATCTGTAAACAGTTTTCTGATTTATAATATCTTGAAAAATTGCTTTGAGAAATCGCTGCTAATCCATAACTTGTAATGTTACCATCAATTAGGAAGTGCACTCTAATTTTCTTAGTAGTTAGCTTCTTTTTATTTGAGCTGAATATTTCATCAATTTTTTCGGATTCAAAGTTAAGTATCTGAATAAAACCTTTATTTTCAATTGGAACGAATAAAGTTCTTTTAACATGAATTCCGGCGACTTCGTGATGAGTAGATAAACTTCCATTTTCATGTCTTGAAGAAATGACAAAATTTGGAAGTCTTTTTCTAGCGCCTTCATCTACTGAAATTTCTACAATTATTCTTCCAAATGCTCTGGCAGGAGGTACATATAATCCTCCATTATCATACCTTGCACCCATCCAAGTCCAATTTGCCGAAAGCGCTCCATTGGAGGAACACACTATGTATGCCTTTCTGCCCGAAAGTACCAGCGGTGATGCAAAATTCATAAACATAGTCTCACCGTAAGCTTGGTTGTCTGATTCTTCTGGCAAATTTGATGAAATGATTACTTTTTCTTTCCTATTGCTCGTAAAGTCGACAAAGGTAAATGGAATAATTATTTGTTCAAATCCCTCAAGCTTACTCATTATTGTTATTTTGTGTCTCTTTTGACTGTCTAGTTCCATCCCTATAATCAGAAACCTGGCACTTTGAAATGGTTTGAATTGAATTGGTCTTGATTCAGATAATGCTGATGCATTTACTATTGTGTCTGACGTAGCTATTTGAATTGATTTTTTTGATAGTGGCAGTTCATCAACATAAATATCAAGTGATACAATGTTTCCACCCAATGGAACAGGTGGATTAATAAGAGAAAATATAAAGCCACTTTCCTTGACATTTTCATTCATAACAATTGCATTTTTGAGGCTCCCTTCAAGATATGAAAGGACAGTGTGAGTCTTGTCAAGCGTCCTTGTCATTATGTTTCTCCAAAGCGTCTAGATAGGAAATATTCAATATTCCTCTTATTAATTGGCATTTTAACCTATATTAAAACTATTGATCGAAAAATTTGTTTGTATAAATAAGTTTATAGTTTATCTAATATTGTTTAACAACGATTTTATTAAATGTTGCTCATAAGCGGTGATAAATTGATTGGGTAAAGTAAAAATAAGAAATCTCGAAATTGGAAACGGAAAGCCGAAAATAATGGGAATTATTAATGCTAGTCCGGAATCCTTTTATAAAGAATCCGTTGCAACAGGCAAGAAAATTATTTCTGGAAGAGCTATTGGAATGGAGGAAGAAGGTGCCGATTTAATTGATATTGGCGGAATGTCTACCGCTCCTTACGGTCATACCCTTGTTTCAGCAAATAAAGAGGTTGAAAGATTGCGAGATTCTATCAGTGCGGTAAAAGATGTATGCAATATTCCACTTTCAGTCGATACACCACGAGCAGAAGTCGCCGAAGTTTCCATTGATATGGGAGTTGATCTGGTCAATGACGTGACTGGACTTAAATATGATGAGAAGATGAAGTCCGTTGTTTTTTCGTCGGGCTTACCTGTTATTATTGGAGCATATGGAGATAGATCTGTCACTTATAGTTCGGGTGATATGGCTGAAACAATCAACATTCTGCAGAAAAGTCTAGTTTTAGCAGATGAAAGTGGAATAAGTGAAGATAAACTCATAGTAGATCCCCTAATCGGCTTTTTTAGAAAAAGTGGAAATAGTCCTTTTTTTACAAAGATATCTCACCAAAATTGGTATGACAGAGACATAGGGATTATATCGAATCTAAAGCACTTGTCGAACCTCTCAAAACCAATTTGTATCTCAGTTTCAAGAAAATCTTTCATTGGTCACTTATTCAAATTGACCGAGACAGAGCGCCTTATACCATCAATTATTCTCCAAGTTATCTGTGCCCTAAACGGAACTGATATTATACGGACTCATGATGTTAAAGAGACAAGAGTTGCACTAGAAGTATTGGAAAGAATGTCAAAGCAATTGTCTACATGAATTTGCTAAAAATATCCTCCCGGTAGGTGAATGACGGAT
The DNA here is from genome assembly GCA_036280615.1 of Nitrososphaeraceae archaeon. Lineage (GTDB taxonomy): Archaea > Thermoproteota > Nitrososphaeria > Nitrososphaerales > Nitrososphaeraceae > TA-21. The sequence goes on along the minus strand of DASUQJ010000128.1, from coordinate 2,833 downwards.
CAGAAGAAAACGCTTATAATCCTAACGCAGATATAAAAATCAAGGAAATATTGGAAGTAAAAGAAGGTTTAACTTTTGATGATGTTCTCCTTATTCCAAAACGGTCTCCTATAATTTCTAGATCTCAAACAGATCTGAAAACAAAATTATCCAGAAATCTTTCCTTAAATATACCACTAATTAGCGCAAACATGGACACAGTCACTGAATCTAACATGGCAATTGCCATCGCACAAGAAGGAGGAATAGGTATTATCCATAGATTTATGACAATTGCAGATCAGGTCGATGAAATATTAAGGGTAAAAAGATCAGAGTCCGTGATTATCGAGCAACCCTATACTATTTCGCCTTCTAAAACTGCCATTGAAGCATCCAAGATAATGCAAGAACTCGGTGTCTCGGGCTTGTTGGTGATGGATAATGATACAAAAAAATTGGTGGGAATAATTACCAACAGAGATATCATGTTTCAATATAATACAGCTACCAAGGTAAAGGATCTGATGACTTCGGATCTTGTTACGGCAAAGCAAGGGATTTCTATCGATGAGGCAAAAGAAATTCTACATAAAAATAGAATTGAAAAACTACCTGTCGTTGATAAATCAAATAATGTTGTGGGACTTATTACAAGTAAAGATATAATGAAGATGGAACGATATCCCCTGGCTTCCAAGGATAAGAAAGGTAGGTTATTGGTTGGCGGTGCTGTTGGAGTAAAGGGTGACTATTTAGACAGAACCGAAGAATTGCTTAATGCAGGAACTGACATCATAGTTGTAGATATTGCGCATGGCCATAGCGACAATGCAATTAATGCAATACTCATGATAAAAAAGGCTTTTCCAGATTGTGAGTTAATTGCAGGAAACGTTGCAACTGGAGAAGGAGTAAAAGACCTAATCAAAGCTGGGGTTGATGCAGTAAAAATTGGTGTTGGTTCTGGATCAATTTGCATAACTAGGGTTATCACCGGTTCTGGGGTTCCACAACTAACTGCAGTCCTTGACGGTGTCAAAGTTGCAAAGGAATATGATATACCATTGATTTCTGACGGCGGAATAAGGACATCTGGTGATGCAATTAAGGCATTAGCAGCAGGTGCATCCACAGTAATGATTGGAAGTCTTTTTGGAGGAACTGATGAAAGTCCCGGCAAAACAATAGTCAGACATGGAAAAAAATTCAAGATGTATCGTGGTATGGCTTCATTTTATGCATCTCTCGGTAGAAAGTATAGGGAAGAGGGGTCACAGGTGATAGACGGAGAGGATCCCAATGATTACGTGCCTGAAGGAGTGGAGGCAATGGTCCCTTACAAGGGAAGTGTTACTGATTTAATTAAGCAATTTGTTGGAGGAATTAGATCGGGTCTAAGTTATTGTGGTGCAAAAAACATTGTGGAAATGCAACATAACGCGGAATTCGTAAAGATTACTCATGCAGGTTATACGGAAAGTCAGCCACATGATGTGGACTTAATGTAGGGAACGACGCTACTTTATTAGTTACTAATTTGCAATACTACGGGTATTGAAATATAATATCTTAGAAACTGCCTTATTTGATCAAAAACTTGAAAAGGCAACAGAAGGTCTTGAAGCTTCCCTACCTTGATATGGAATATCTTTTAGTTTTTGTCCTGATTTACAGTATCGTTCCATTCTTTTCTACTGTGAAGATCTAGAGAATGTACAAATCTTCTTGCTTCTTCAAAATTTCTGTAAATTCTATCGGATGGTGCAATATTACTTTTAATTTTTACTCTTCAGCTCTAATTTCCTGCTTGGCTTTACAATTGCGTTTATGATATCTTTTTCCGTAATGATACCTACTAGCTTCTCACGAACGCTATCTTTGTCAGTTATAGGCAGTCTGCGAATATTCTTCTTACTCATAATTTCTATAGTTTTAGATAGAGTCATAGCGGAACTTCCCGTAACCAATGGAGAGGACATAAATGGTCTTATCGGTACTTGAGGAGTAAATAGTTCGATTGAACCTATTATTTTGACCACGTCCCTTTCGGTTATTATACCCACAGGAACAATCCCGCCATTTGTCTGTTTTACTATAACTACAGAGCCAACATTGTTATCATACATACTCTTGCAGACGGACTGGACAGTAGAATTTATCTTGGCTGTAATCACTTTTTTGCTCATAAACTTAGCGGCAGGCAATGAATAAATGTCCATTATGCATACAACCGCCTTCTTTGTAATATTGTTTTATATTTCAATACTTTCATATACGATTACAGTTAATCCTAGATGAAATATGTAATACAGTGCTCAGCCTGTCATTGTGTTGTAGATGACTAGGTGTTATCAAGTCGTCTAACCTCTAGCAGATATGAATAAGGTAGATAGATTTGCTACAATAATATTTAGATTTTCAACAAACACGTCGGATCCATTTTAGGAACTAGGGGATTCATTCTTGTTAGAATGGTTACTCAAGAAGCTGAAGAATTACACGGAAACCGATAGTCATGCTGCCATTTGTCCAGCGTCTTTTTCAGCGTGTTGCTTTCCGTCATTAAATACAACCTTTCCAGCATCTTCATGTATTCGGGATGCTGCTGGTGCGATACAAACCTGTCCTTAGACAAAGAGTAGTAGGTTCCACAATTCACCGATAGGTCGTTGATATTTTTCTCCAGTACATCTACACCCTTCTTGAATAGTGTCAGCGCTCGCTCGTCCCCGATATATTCGTAATAAGTCATCAGGTTCGCAACGCAATACAGCTGACTGTTCAGTATTGTAACATTCTCATGCTCGGACACCACTCCCAAAAGCCAGCCATCCTGATTTAGAACAGGAGA
>DASUQJ010000127.1:0-21185 GCA_036280615.1 Nitrososphaeraceae archaeon | reverse complement strand
AAAGTCAATTACTTTTCTTTTGCGCGCCAGCTCAAAAAGGATTCTTGATGAATTTCATCGTACAATCCTCGATTCTATCTATGTTTTAAGAAATTTCATTATAGATCCAAAAATTGTACCTGGAGGGGGCGCGGTGGAAGCCTTCGTAGCTATGGAAGTCAGAGAAAGATCGTATCTATATTCTGGTAATGAGCAGATTGTAATCCAAAAATTTGCAGAAGCCCTTGAAGAGATTCCATTAACAATTGCCAGAAATGCAGGGATGGATACTATAGACATAGGAACGCATTTGAGAGAAAAAATCTATTCTCAATCTTCGCTAAAGGAGAAGAACAAAAGAAACAGAGATTATATTAAAAACAATCGTGATTGGTACGGGATCAACGCAATTGAAAGAAAAATAGACAACATGTTGAACTTGCATGTCATGGAACCTCTTATGGTAAAAGAACAGATCCTTGTTACTGCAACAGAGTCTATTATTTTACTTATGAGGGTTGATGACGTAGTTATGAAAAAGCCAGTTGATACCCATCGGCACACTCACACTCATTTAGACGGTACCACACATTATCATAAGGGAGGAGATAAACCTCATGATCATTTCGATAGATTAGGAAAACAACAGAGACCCATGCATCATTATTACTGATCTAAATACAGTACCTAGAAATGAATCATTCCATTTATAGATATAGTTTTTATGGTAACGTTTGTAGAAAGAGATTGACTATCATTTAGGATCACCGACAATATTTTGGCATTATTATATTAAGATGGTGTTAACAACGATTGATAGCGTTATTGACTATTTCGTATTCTCTAGATCAGCAGCAAGAATATAACCTGTTGTTGAAATAGGTTCTGTTACTGTGATGTCGAGTTTTTGTTTGTTCCCAGTACTTATGTTGAAATTAACTTTTCTGATACTTTCTGGAACGCCAATCATTACTTGATTCGATGTTAAGAGCTTTGAAACATTTGTAATTATTTCACCTTTTTTCTTATGCAGACGTAATTGATTGATTATGTAATTAAGATAGATGTATAAAGCTTCATTGATGTTTATCCTCATTTTTCTGGATAGTTTATTTTTTATAGTCTTGATCGAATTCTTCAAGATAATGTAGTCTGTCTTATTGTGAAATTGATAGACTCTAGTGATAGGAGATGTATCGGGTTCTCCTTGTATGGTAATTGTAATTTCTATCAGAATAGTCTAACCATTCCATTTGTTATTTTTTTGCGTCTTTTCCATAGTTTAGTGGAGGTCTCTTTGGAGCTTTAGCTTTAGGTCCGTTACCAAAGTCATAGGTATTACCTAGACCCCTGTAGAAATTAGGCCTCACTGGTTTTCCTTCAGCCAATCCTTTCTTGGTCAGGGACAAGCCTGCCAATAATTCTACGATTAGTCTGTTTGCTAACCCAGACGTGATACCACCGTTATATGAATTACCATCACTTACGTCATAATTAGGAGCTACTTCAACCAAATCAAATGCAAATCTATCTGGATCAAATGAAGTAGAAAGAAGCCGCATCAGTCGCATGCCTTCCCTTGATGTCAAACCATTTGGTTCAGGTTCTCCCGTACCTGGAGCATACGCAGGATCGAAGGTATCTATGTCCCAGCTTATATAGACAGCATCAACGTTGTCATTTGCTCTGTCGGCAGCCTCCTTTGCTATCTTGTCAATACCCAACTCTTCAACATCTAGCATTGTGAACCACTGGAAATCCTGATCAGCCATCCATTTATACAAGTCAGGTCCAGGCCAGTATCCACGCGGTCCTATCAGAGTATAGTTCTTTCCTTTGAGACATCCAAGTTCCATTATTCTCCTAATATGTGCACCATGATCGTACTTGAATCCAGTCAAACCTTGTGGAGCACAATCAGCATGTGTATCAATATGGATCATTCCAATATTCTTATACTTCTTGGCAAAGGCACGTACGTTTGCAAAAGTTATTGAATGATCTCCGCCCAACATAACAGGAATGCCGTCTAAATCTAGTACTTCTTTGACTTTATTTGTCATCCTCCTGTGGGATTCAACTACGTCACCCGGAGAAACATTTACATCACCATAGTCAACAGTTCTAAAAACTCCAAACGGATCGACTCCGGTTTCTATGTTAAAATGCTCATATGGTGGAGAGGGAACAGTTGAGGCAGCCCTAATTGCTCGGGGACCATACCTTGCTCCTGGACGAATAGTAGTACCAAAGTCAAAAGGTTCTCCAATGATGGCTACATCCGGTCTAACGCTTTTTAGCTCTTCGTGACTTCTTATCCAAGGCAGCTTCAGAAACGTTGGGATACCCACAAAAATTGGCTCATCGTTACCTTTGTAAGAATTACCATAAAATTCCATACCCATACTTGGTCCATTCTTGTAAGGTGGTATATTTTTTAAATATTTCTGAGTCCAAGTTGGATTTCACCATACAAAACTAGAAATTTATTCCTGTCATCAGGTTTAGAAATAATTATTGCAAATTTTTTTAATTATTGTAAATTTCTTAGCTAATTCTCTACTTTTCCATTAAATCCTTATATATATAATAAATTAACAAGTTTGGATGGTTTCACTTGACTGGTATGGAGTCGGTGTTATTGCATTTTTAGCTGCGTCTTTGGTCGTTGGAACATTAACCTCAAGGCTAGTAAAGAAAAGTAGTAGAAGATTCATGATTGCTGGCAAGAGTCTCCCGCTTTTTTTTGTGGGTACAATGCTAGCTGCCCAAGCAATAGATGGTAACTCTTCTCTTGGTAATGTTTCTCTTGTGTATCAATTTGGCATTTGGGCTGGAGCTGCTATCCCTATTGGACTTGGTGTATGCCTTATCCTTACAGGAGCATTTTATGGTAAAAAATTGAATAAGATGTCAATGCTTACTCTTCCTGACTTTTATTACAGAAGGTTTGGAGCAGGAGCAGAAGGTATCTCTGGAGTACTTATGATGATTAGTTTTATAGTTCTAGTAGCTGGTAACTTTGCTGCCAGTGGATATATTCTTACTGCTGTATTACATATTGATTTCTTTTGGGCAATGCTTATAGCGGCACTAGTTGTGCTGGTCTACACATTTGCTGGTGGTCTCTTTTCTTCAGCGTACACAGACATATTTCAGATTTATCTAGCAATAGGTGCATTTTGGGCGGCTTTCCTATTTTTTGCTTTAGGATTTGCAGGAGTAGATTTTGGTACTATCCTGGGTAATGCACCACCCTCGTATATTGATCTCTCGGGGCTAACTGATATTGGAAATGGGGCACTTATTAATTGGGCAGGAATTATGGCTTTGGCGTTGGGCGACATAGTAGCGCTTGATTTTATGGAAAGAGTTTTTGCAGCGAAAGATGGCAAGACAGCACGAAGAGGTGCATTCATGGGAGGAGGATTGACATTATTTACAGTCATTCCCACAACCATGATGGGCATAGTAGCACTATATTTCCTTCCGAATTTGGCTGATCCATTTACAGCATATCCTGAACTGGCTATAAATCACGTACCATTTGCAATAGGTATTGCTCTATTGATGGGAGTTTTGGGAGCATCTATGTCAACAGCAAATGGAGGATTGCTTGCAATATCTAGTGTTATGTCAAGGAACATTATACAACGAGACATATTGAAAAAATGGCTCAAGAGACCAGGCATGGACGATAGAAAACTATTGAGAACGACAAGGATATTTACCATTCCGATGATGGCTGCCGCATTTATTCTAGGCTATTTATTGCCTCAACCTGGTGTTTATCTCATTTTGGCCTTTGATATAGTATTTGCTGGCGCGTGGGCTCCTCTTACTTTGGGTCTGTTTTGGAGAAAAGCAAATTTGCCAGCTGCAATCACATCTTTAGTTTTAGGATCTGGCCTTAGATTATTATTATTCTATGTTATCCCCGTAGAACTTGCTGGCCTTGATACAATGATACCACCAGTCGTATCGTTTGTGGCATTTATCATAGTTGCTCTGGCAACACAGAAGAAGCATCCTGGAACGGAAAGACATGGTGTTATAGAGTATGTTCCACCGGAACAAGATGTAATAGCCGGTGAGGACCTTAAAGGCTATGTAAGCCCAAGTGGTTTGAAATTTGCTTAATTGGCGGCAGGAGGCAGGAATAATGAACAGGCAGTTTTGAAGAGGTCGACTTATTTTTTGTTGTTCCCTAAAAAGCCACAGATAAGAAATATTGAAGATGTCAAAGAGCAAATTACCAAAATAATTTCAAGTCAACGAAAACAAATTGAATCAAATTTAAAAACAACCGTTTCAGAGGTCCAAAATTTTCTTTCTGAAATTTCAGAATTCAATGATAGTTGGACCAGACTCCCCACTATCTATAGAATTGCGTGGATAAGTACCTCTGAGGATGATACTGTTGAAAATGTTACGTTTAAAGAAAATATTGAATTACCTAATGTGGATCATGATTTGGAACTTATCATGAAAATGTTAAATCATATTAGAGACGAAAAGAATCTAAAGGTAACCAACGTGCCTTTATTTATTCATCCTGATGAAATTTCAATTGCACAAAAGGAATATAAATTTCCTTACGGAAACATTAGCATTGTTTCCCAAATTGCGGTAGTATTTCAGAAAGGGAGAGTAAAGTATGTCGGAGTAGTTATTGATAGAAACTACGTCTTGCTCCAAGATAGATTAATAAATATTTTTTAATAATTCGTTCATAATACGATGTATTGATAATTGGATCATTATTACCTTGTTTTAAGAAATGTTTTGAAAACAATATGCGAGTGCATCCGCCCATTTATAAAGCCAAGGTTAAAATTCAAAGATATTTAGTATAAAATCAGTTTTGCCAACTATGTTATCGCTTTCAAAGAAATTATCGCATGAATTGTCAAACCTGGATATTGACGAGGGTATACGGATAGAGTCAACCAAGATTAAGAATAGAAAGATTTACATAAATAAGAGACCATCAGGATGTTTTGTTGCAGAATTAGTATATTCAAATCCTATCAACATGACAGAAATTAGATTTTTTTTGGACATTAAACACATAAGTAAATTAATTGATAATATTTTTGGAAAAGAATATTCTGTTACCATTTATTGAATTAGAAGATTGTTTAATTAAATGATGGTGGAATTTTTCTAATACATATAGTCATAATCAGTACCCTAATCAGTACTCAAATCAGTTCCCAAATCCAAGTATGTTGTAGTTTTAAGAGATCCTTGATTCCTCTGATGCATTTTTGTTCGCAGTTTATTTCTTAGCTAAACTAACTAAAATAACCTAAAATCTAAATTTTTATCCAGATATTTGAACTTCTATGGTTGAAACATTTCGTTCCTTGCCGTCTTCAGATTGAATCATTTGTGAACCTATTTTGACATGGCCAATTTTGTATCCCATATTATCCATGCGTTTCACAATAATTTGTGCTACGTCTACTGCACGTGTAATACTTTTTCCTCTGGCCTTTATAAGAACAGTTGGTTCATTTGCTAATTGAACCAGGGTTGCTGTCACATAGGTCATCAAAGGCTTCTTCCCTATGAAAATTTCATTACTAGCTCTCCTAGTTTCAGCCCTTGAAGACATGCTATAAGTGCAGATCACAAAATCCTAATTAAAGTGTATATAAACCCTATTAAAGTAAATAATTTTGATATACTTCGATAAGTAAACTCAGGTAAGCCAACTTCTTATTCTTAATTGCTGAATTGTAGCTCGGGTTTCAACTTCGTCACCATTGGCCGGTGAGGCACTCTGCACAACGAGTCCTAATCTCACCGGTGTTTAAACTATTTTATAATTTAGTGTGTCATTGAATAGTAGCGTAAAGTCGCAACCATTTTACTGGTGGGAAACTGGCTTGCTATCTACGATTCATCCCACCAGTATTATAATATGTAGACCATAATTTTAGTACGCCTAACACATTCTCTGGTGGGATACTCCGCCATGAAAAACTCGACACAACAGTGTTTTATCTTTTAGAATCGCACTATCAATCATAAATATTCATAATATTCAAATTCATTTTCAGAGTTTTAACGTTTGACCTAGTAAAATGAAACCCAAGTCGATTTTATACATATGGAATGTTATAAATATGATTGATAAACATTCATTGATTTCATATTGACTCTGGAGGATAAAGACATTATTCAAGTGGATGCAACTGTGATTATAGGAGTTATGATACTTCTTACACTTTCAATAGGGTTCGATTCATCTATTAATGCTCAAAAAAACGCGAGTGTTACTAGGTTGATGATTACATTGGCAATAATAGCGCCATTCACTGCATCCGCAGTCTTGGCAATCTTGACAAATCTCACGAATAAGTACACAGAACAACTTAAGAAAACATCAATAATAATAATGGCAGTTGGATTCGGTTACTTGATTTTCGTTATTGCTGCTTTTATGGCATCAATATATTCCCTTATTTGAGTAACTACCACTTCGGGATGTATAACTACATAAAATTAGACATATCATTCTATTCAGAACTAATGATTAAATGAAATATATAGTTGGTATAATCGCCATATTAGTTATTGATATTTCACTCTTTAGAATGTTTTAGAAGTATATCCTCCAAATTATTTGGATTGTCGATTATTTCTTTAACAACTTGCGGATCATCTATTTCATAACAATGTGTGAGATTTTCTTCATCCTTATAAAAAATATAGACTTTGTTATCATAAATACAGTAATACATTTTATCAACGATCATATTCTCGGGTTTGATCTTTATACCGTCTTTTTCAACAATAATTGGGTATTCCAACGCTTTTACTAACTATTTGAGAAAATAAATTCTATACGGAATTCAGGATAGGATTGTTCAATAAGTATCGGTTAACTAGATTATCACATATTCAAGACTTTTTCATAGTTGAGCGTTTCCCAAAACTATAAGATCTGATATCCATGCAATGGATTCAGTCATATCCAATTCAGTTATTTTGATAAATCGTGCTTTGATTGGACCTTCTTTTAGGTCATAAATTTCCGAAGCTGAGTTAGTCCCAGTTGATGAGTAATATTCAGCTGCGGTATATTTTTCGCCGTCATTTGAGAATTCAAGTGTGAAGAATTTTATCTCATTATCTACGTTTACAAAACTTACTTTAAGACCACATATATATTGTTCTTGGCCTAGATCCAATGCGGTCCATCTTGGTTTATGTGATTCGGTAGAATTCCCGTTGGTGTTGTTAACGTTGGTATCAGTTTGTACATCCATTATGGGGATTTCATTATATTCACAAGTCTTTGTCGACTGTTGTTCACTATTAGGGAAATTTAATTCTTCATGATGTTGTCCATTTGTTGAATTCACCAAATTATCATACTGATTTACCACGTGTTCCTCTGTTGGAGATGCTTGTCCAAAACCAGATGAATCAGGATCGTTTGATTCAAAACTTTCATATGAATTACCATCATTATTATTACTTTTTAGCATATCTGTGCTCATAATATTATTATCATCAGTACTCATAATATTGATATTATCATCAGTACTCATGGTACTAATATTACTCGAATCCAAGGGTACTTCTTGTACTTCGGGTTTATCAACTTCTATCAAGCATGTATAGGTAACATATTTTCCGTCAGGATAGATCACTCTGAGTTCTAAAGTATTTGGACCATACACATCTCCAAAACTAAATTGAGTTTTTCCAACTCTATGAAGCGGAGTCATCTCTGTTGTATCTGCGTCGTAATCAATAAAGAATGCATTAATTTCGCGAGGTTTAGTCAGAAAACTAAATGAAATAGGATCTTCTGGGGATATCGTGACTTCAGGTTCAAAATCATCTGGTAAGTGAGGGAAATTGATTCTTTCCAAGTTTTCATTATCCATAACTACGAATGGGGACATTTCATAGGACTTGTTTTGATAGACCATTTTGGCAACTGGAACATTGATCTCCTTTTTGTTACTACTATCAGCATCGGATTTTTCCGTATCTGCTGATTTTTCGGTCTTTTCATCTGATTGTGCGTTAGCAGTTAGCAGTATAGAGCTTTCAAGAGAAGTGATGAGCATCATAATTAAAATTGATGAGAGTAGAACGTACTTCTTATTCTGGTTTAATGATTGTATCAAAACTGGATTCAAAACTTATTGGTAATCTTTTATATATACGGAATGTCGAAAAAATTACTGAGATCAACAACAAGAAAATAACTTCATTGACTATAAGAAAATACCATAATATAATGAAACTTATGGCTGCCATTGAAATATCTACTTCTTATTTCTATTTTCATAGGATCACTAACGTAGATGGAATAATTTTTTTATTCTTCCAAGAATCAAATTATCAAGTACTATTGAATGAGAATATTTCCTTAAATGACATTGGCAAGAAAATAATATTTCATATTGATTTTGACTATTTCTATGCACAATGTGAAGAAATAAGAAAGCCAGAATTAAGAAATATTCCGAGTATCGTTTGTGTCTATTCAGGACGAGAAGAGGATTCGGGTGTGGTCAGTACTTGTAATTATGAGGCTCGAAAATATGGCGTTAAGGCCGCAATGCCAATTAGATTGGCAAAGTCAAAATTAAAAGGTGTAGAGGCAATATTTCTTCCTACTGATATGCCATATTACCAAGAAATTTCCAGAAATGCAATGAAAATAATTCAAAATTACGGAGAAATGTTTGAACAAGTCAGTGTAGATGAATGTTATATGGACTTTACAAAGATCACAAATTCAGATTTTGATGATGCAAGGATCTTTGCAGCGTCATTGCAAAAAAATATCAAAGACAAGATTAAGTTGACATGTTCAATTGGAGTAGGACCCAATAAACTAATAGCAAAAATAGCGTCAGGTATCAATAAGCCTGATGGAATAACAGTTGTTAATCAAGAAGATGCTAAGAGATTTATCTCAAATCGTAAAATTGAGGATATCCCTGGAGTAGGTCCAAAAACATCCAAGAAGTTAGAATCATTGGGGATAGAATCAATTTCGGATATATCAAAAAAAAGTATTTTTGAATTAAGAGATTCCTTGGGCTATAAGATAGCAACTTTTCTGGTAAATGCATCAAATGGAATCGATTATTCGCAAATAAAAGTTCGTGGAACTTCAAAACAAATTGGCAAGATAGTTACTCTAAAAAAAGATATAGCAAATTTTGAACAGATCAAATTGACAGCTAGTAATCTTTGTAAAGCCGTATATGAAAATTTAGAGAATAAGCGACAGGCTTTCAGGGTTCTTACTCTAATCCTAATTTTAGAAAACCTGCAACATGTTTCATTTTCGAAAAGCCTGAAACTCTATTCAGCATCCTTTGACGAATTGCATAAGAATTCACTATCAATCATACATGAGATGATTAGCAATAATTCAATATCTCTTGACAATATCAGGAGGATGGGTATTGTGGTTTCTGATCTTAAAGATATATCTGGACAGGATTCGTTATTGAATTATTTTGAAAATTAGTTGTCCGAGTTAGAATAGGATTAAAACTAGTAAAACAAAACAAAAATCCATATTATATTTAGGCTGAATTAACTAAGCATAGCAGAGTAGTTATGATTGTTTATCTACAATTTGCACATCCTGATTCAATGAATTGTTCTAGAAATTTTTATGAATGCTGAATTTGAGTTCTAATCTAATTATGGAGATATGGATTCTAATGATTTATTGATTAATGCTTTTACGACTTCGTCTGATCTTGATCTTACTATTTTAGCGCTAACGAAATTTGGCTTACCACCACCATTCCCTATGTTCTCATCCTTTCTGAGGTCCTCAAAGATTTTAATACAATCTAAATTGACATCACTACTCCTTGCAAATACGAGGTTTGCCATGTGATTGTCAACCATATTAACTAAAATGACGAGTGTTCTCTTTTTCAGTATCTTTTCTCCCGCAAAATTTTGAATGATTCGCCAATCCATATCGTCCAGAATTGCTGTTATTACATTAATATTCTGTTTATCAAAATTCCGATCAGGAATATCAACTAGTATTTTATTTGTCAATTTTTTTAACCGGTTGTAATATTGTTCTCTTTCATAGTATAACTTCTTAATAGTCGCCTCTACTGTATTATAATTTGCTTCTACTTGATTACTAATATTATTAATTTTTTCAGTTATTCTGACTGCCTCATCCATAGCATTTTTTCCGACCATAAATCTTATTTCATAATCAGATTCATTCATTGACATATTAGTTACCAAAAAGAATTTGCACTCGGACAAATGATTAACATGTTCCATTGAACACGCGGAGAGATCATGGTTTTCTATTTCAACGACTGTGATTGTATCAGCATTTTCTAACCTAGTTTCATTGGCTCTCAAACCAGGAAACACCTTCTTGGCTTCATTTAGTGAGGAAAATGAGTGATGTAGTATTTTTCTTTCCTCCAGTATTAGTCGATTAACCTCCTTCTCAGCGGAAGCTATCTTTTCAAAATCCAATTCTATTTCTGATGCTCTTATAAACACAATATTGTATGAATCCTTATGTTCCACTTTTCTCACACTCAAAGTCTTGTTTAATAATTTTTGCAGCGATCCTATGAATGCATGTTCGGCAGTGTGTGCTGCTTTAATGTTCATATTCATCAATTCAAGTTACTAATATACAAGAGCATTAAGGCATTGATTATTGACGAAGCTGCAGGACTTCCGCCCTTTCTTCCAATATTTGTTATAAAGTCCACATTAGTCTTTGATAATTCAGATTTTGATTCAGCTGCTGAAACAAAGCCTACAGGTATCCCAATTACAAGCAATGGATTTACTACATTTTCATTTATCATCTTAATTACCTCATATAAGGCGGTTGGGGCATTTCCTATCACAACAATGCCACCATCAATTTCTTTTGACGAGTATCTCATTGCAATTGTGGATCTAGTCTTATTTTCTTTTTTGGATATATCGATTACCTCCTTATTTGATATGTTGCATATTAGACTGGTCCCAATTTTTGCGACAGATTTCTTGTTTATACCTGACTGTACCATATCAACATCGACAACAATGTGGCGCTTTTTCTTGAATGCCTTGAAAGCGTTTTCTATGGCGTTGGTCGAAAAGATAATTCTATTCTTGTCAGGTTTTGCAAAGTCAAAATCAGCAGTAGCATGAATGACACGTCTAACAACATTCCATTGTAGCTCACTGTAACTATGAGTTCCTATCTCTAATTCGATAATTTTCATACTATTTTCTTCTATACCAAGCGAAGACTCGGACATATCCCTGGACTTTGCCCTGATTGCCCTCTTCGTTGTATCATTACTTTCGACCAACTTTTCCCTCTGCCTCTTTTGCCCTTTCAAGTACCAATTTTACTAGTTTGTGGTCTACTCCAAAATGCTCCGTAATATACACCTGGATATTCTCTAGATTATAGTTTGTCAAAGCAGAATTGATATCTTTTACAACGTCATTTTTTATGTGCGCTCCCTTGTGTAGGAAATATGGAACTATTATCAATGTGTTAGGATTGCTCGAAATAATTTTTTCTATTCCATTTGCTATCCGTGGTTCATCCAATTCCAGAAAACAAAAAGTAACACTTCTAAAATCTGGCTTAAGTTTATTAACCGTATGTACAAATGCAGTTCTAGCACTCCTGTCACTGCTTCCATGACCTATCACAAGTATGTCACACTTGTCATCCGCTAATAGTATCTTATTTTTTTCTCTAGCGGAACGAATTCTATCTTTTATGAGCGAATCAAGTGTAGTATGATAGCTCAAGGGTTTTGTAATTACTACTTTTATCTTCCGATCGTAACATATTCTAGCTGTCTTTTTTACAGAATCTTTCAGCTTCATCCCGGGATACAGGAAATATGGCATGACGGTAATAGAATCCACATTATTGGAAATGCACCTGTTAATCCCCTCCTCAATGTATGGTGGTATGACTTCAAGGAAACAATGATCTACATAGACATATTCACTTTCGTCCTTAATCATAGTGCACAATTGGGCAAGCTCCTCTTTCGCCTCAGGTTCCCTGCTGCCTCTATCAATTAGTAACAGAGCCCTATTCATACTAAATACCGGCCTTGGGATAATTTATCCTACACACTGCAACTGTGAGGTTAGGAGGGAACTTTTGCTTTGTGATTATAAGCTCGCCACCTGAGCTAAGTATTGATGAGGCTTCTGACACACTTGATGTACCTTCGTATTTTTTTACCACGTCTGAAGGATTTGGGACCATTATCTTATTTAATTTCTCTTTCTCAAAAAACTCTAAAGGGATTCCATGTTTATCTGAAAAGGATCCCAATGAGGCAGGAGATTTACCCCTATCTATGGTCGAGAGATTTCTGATGCTAAGAAAAGACAAACCATTTTCCTTCAACACTTTCATTATACCATGCTCTATGTCCTTCTGAGTCGTATCCCAGTGAAATCCCAGCCCTACGACAAGGCTCTTTGGTCTATAAATTACAGATTTACCAATCAGAAGTTGGTCGGTTATAATCTTATCAGAAATAATTAGACCGGCCCTGAAATTATCTGATTTCAATTCATCAATATCATCTACAATTATTACATTTTTTGGTAATTCTTTATTCCACCATTTTGTTTCACCGGTATCTTGATAAACCCCTATTTTTTCTTCATTTACCATATGTGCACTAACCTTAGTAACGTTTTCAAAATTTTCGATACGCCATTTAAAATCGGTGCCCAAAAGATCGACAGCTATTGTTTCATTAACGTCAGCAGCTGTGGTGATTACGGCTGTTGAATTCAAGATATCTGCAATGTGTTTGGATAGAGAGTTGGCACCTCCCAGATGCCCTGAAAGCGCACTTATGACAAAGTTTGCTTTATCATCTATAACGATAACGGCCGGGTCTGTCTTTTTGTCTACCAAAAGATTTGATATTAAACGGATGACTGCACCCAATGAAAAAATGCAAATAATGCTATCGTACTCTTTGAAAATCTCTTCAATCATGATTTTTGTATTTTTTTCAAACCAGATAATCCCATCAGAAGAATCCTTATGTTTTGATTGGGCATAAATAGATGCTGATGGAATTTTTTCTTTTATTCTTTTTGATATATTGATTCCATTTTTAGTAATACAAACAATAGCAACCTTGCTGCTCATGCATTATTTTATAAAATTTATTCAAATAATATACTTTGTGTTGAATTGATGGTCTCTAAGAATATAAAAATTCAAATATTGAAACAACAATATTGCTGTTGATTTCAAATGACACTAACTTTCTTTTGTAAGAGGGATCGCCATACGGAATGTCCAGGTGAATGGCCAATGGGCGATTCATGTGGCTCGGACCATGACTGCTCTTTTGATGTGAAAATGTCGAAATGCGAGTGCTCCTGTCATGTCTGAGCGGTGCTTGTGTCGTGTAATAAACTAGCTTTTAGTATTTTGAAACTTGCATAAAAATTTCACAAAAATGTACTTACCGGGGTCAGAAAATTATGGTTTTTTCGATCACTTCTATTTCAAACAGCCACCACATCATCATACCCCGTTGATAGTTTATTATTTATTGATTTCATTAATTCTTTAGCTTTTCGCCTCATAGAATTATTAACCTTGATAAGAACTAGCCCTTCCAATGGTTGACCATAACACACTAGTGAGTTAGTAGGTGCAAAAAAACATACCGGAAGTGTCAATAAATCCTCCTCTCCAACAACCTGCAAGATAAAATTCTTCTCAATTGAAAGGGCAAATCTAATTTTAGTAATTGCTTCCTGTGTAATGGTTCCCGCAGGATTAATACATGAGATTCTAATTACATCTTTAGCTTTCAAACCAATCATTCTATCAGCCAAATTAGTACCTTTTTCTTGCCTTCTCTCAACTCCGTCAATTATCGCCAAGTCAGGATATATATCAAAGGAAATAAGTCTCTCCGTAGAACGGTCACCTACTGTTATTATTTTGTGTTTAATGCCTGCAATTTCTTTTCTAATTTTTCTTTCTGTGATATCGCTATCTGGAATTAACTTTCCTAATGGTTTTTTTAGTTCTGCAAGAACATCAGGCGGTATTGACACTTTGATGTTCTTTTGATTGTTCATTTGCTGTTTTTTCTTGCTCTTGTAATTCTGAAGCAATTATGCTGATTCTTCCAGCAACGGTTCGGGAAATTTTGTCAAATATGACTGCCTGATTATCATTTGGTTGTGCAATTGTTACTGGATTACCGCTATCACTTGCTGACATTATCTGTTGATGGAGAGGTATTTCTCCAATAAAAGGAACATTAAACTGATCACTAATTTTCTGACCACCACCAGTACCAAAAATATTGATCTTATTATTACAATGTTGACATTCTAGATAACTCATATTTTCTATAACTCCTATGATAGGTACGTTTAGTTTGTTAAACATGCCTACAGCTTTTACTGCCACATTCATTGCCACGTCTTGAGGAGTCGTAACTATGATTATCCCAGTTATTGGTATTGTTTGTGCCAAAGTTAGAGGTGCATCTCCAGTACCGGGTGGTAAATCAATTATTAAGTAATCAAGATCACCCCAATTTACATCAGTTAGAAATTGTTTTACAATTCCAGCCACTATAGGACCTCTGTAGATTCCTGCTTGTTGTGATTGTTCATAAAAGAATCCCATTGAAATCACTTTTACTCCTTGTGCCAAAATGGGTTCGATTTTATTATTAACTACTTCAGGTGCATTTTTGAGTCCCAGCATCAGAGGAATACTTGGGCCGTAAATATCAGCATCCAATAAACCTACCTTTGCACCGGTCTTTGATAATGCCAAGGCGAGATTGACAGATACTGTCGTTTTTCCCACACCGCCTTTACCGCTTGCAATGGCAAGTATATTTTTGACACCGGGTAACAATTCGTCCATTGAAATAGAACGTCCTTCCATGACCCTGGCAGTTACTTTAAGATCTAGATCCTTAATCCCCAAATCCATCATAGAATTGCGAACCGACTCTTCTATCTCACTATTGAAAGGACAAGCAGGGGTAGTAAGCTCTAATGTAAATCCAACTTTTCCATCGTTAATTGCAAGGTCTTTAATCATGCCCATTGAAACGATGTCTTTATGCAGTTCGGGATCTTCTATAGTCTGTAATTTTGCCATGATTTGCTCTATTGAGACCATATTATCGTACTCTTCCAAAGAATATTTAAATCATACAATATCACGCATCTTGATACTACAAATTAAGAAATAATGAAAAGGTTCATAAATTGATAATTTAAACCAATTCACAATAAGTAATGTTTGCGATAATACACATGGATGATGTTGTAAGAATCCCTCCAAATATGATGAAAAAATCTCTCAATGAGACCACAATGGAAATTCTCAAGGAAAAATATGAGAGTATGATAAATCCTGAATTGGGGTATGTTATTATGATTATTGATGCAAAAACAAATAAGGTCGGAAAATTGGTTTCCGGTGACGGCGCCACCTTCCACAAGGTGTCTTTTAAGGCCTTAACATTTTATCCAAAAATGCAGGAAATTGTGGAAGGGGAAATTGTCGAAATTACTGATTTTGGTGCGTTCGTAAGAATAGGGCCAACTGATGCGCTGTTACACCTTTCTCAAATAACCGATGATTATCTAAAAAGCGATGTCAAGCAAGGGGTAATAGTTGCAAATCAATCTGCCAAATCCCTTAAGATTGGCTCAAAGCTTAGAGCTAGAGTTACCGCGATTAGTTTAGGAAAAGGCTCGGCAATGGGTAAAATAGGGATTACCTGTAGACAGCCTTTTCTTGGAGCTCTTGAATGGATTGATGAAGAGATAAAGAAGGCCAAAAACCCAGTTGCAAATACCCAAAAAGAAAAGAAAGGGACAGTGCCAGCTTAATGGCGAAGGAACTTGCATGCAAAAAATGTAGAGCCATTACTATTGGAAAGGTATGTCCTGTCTGCAAGTCGACTGAACTTTCATCTGATTGGTCTGGTACAATAGTAATATTTGATTCAAAGAATTCTCTGGTTGCATCAACACTTCAAATATCAACTCCGCATAAATATGCATTAAAAGTAACTTGACTTTTAAAAAGAAATCAAAAGATCTAAATCAATATTTTAGTTTAAGAGAATCCCTCGTTAGATTTCTCAGAGAAGATATAGGTCAAGGCGATCTGACTAGCGAGTACGTAGTCGATAAGGAGCTGAAATCTTCCTCTTTCATTATTTGTAAATCTGAACTTGCGGTAGTTGCAGGACTCGAAGAAGCTCAAATAATCTTTGATATGTGCAAATGTGATTCAAAGGTTTTAGTCAAAGATGGTGATGTTGTAAAAAATGGTTGCAAGGTAATGACTATAAAAGGAAGAACTAGATCCATTCTAAAAGCCGAAAGAACTGCCTTAAACTTGATAATGCGTATGAGCGGCATTGCAACCGATACAAAGAAATTTGTGGATATAGTAAGAACGATCTCAAAAGATATAAGAATAACAGGTACTAGAAAGACGGCACCTGGATTAAGGTTCTTTGATAAGAAATCAATAGAATTAGGCGGTGGATATGCACATAGAAATACTTTGGATGAAATGATACTAATAAAGGATAATCATCTCGCAGTAACCAATTCTATTCGGGAAGCTATATCAATGGTTAGACAGATGGTTGGCAAGAATATCATGATAGAATGCGAGGTAAGTGATACAAAATCAGCAGTAGAGGCGATTAAAAGTGGTGCAGACATCATCATGTTAGATAATTTTTCCCCTCAACAGGCTCAGGAAACCATTTCATATTTAAAGAAATCCGGTTTACGAAAAAAAATATTGGTAGAAATTTCAGGAGGTGTCAATCTTTCAAATATCAAAGAATATGCATATGCTTTACCAGACATGATATCAATAGGCTCCTTAACCCATTCTAGTAAATCAGTTGATTTTTCCATGGAAATGAAACTGGATTGATTTGTTAGTTACTATCAACTTGGGTTACTAGTAAAGAAATCTACTGGCTATTTGACTAGGATATCGTTAACATACGCTCGATAGCAGTCCTAGCCTTATCCGCAATATGATTTGGAACTTTGACCTCATACTGTTTATGTACAAGTGAGTCGACTACTTTTTCGATTGTTATCTTTTTCATATATTTACAGACAGCGTTTTCCTTAACCGGTACGAACATTTTGTCTGGATTTTCTTTCTTCATTCTATACATGATCCCTGTTTCTGTTGCAACAACAAATTGACTACTCTCTGATTTTTTAGCGTGCTGCATCATCCCTTCAGTAGACAATATGTGAGCTTTCCTAGTTATATCACCAGATGCTAGACCGTATAGAGTTGAAGAAGTACAGCCACACTCAGGATGGATCATGAATTCTGCCTTATTGTATTTTTGAAAAATATTGTTAATGTCAGCTGCAGTGATACCCGCGTGAACATGACATTCTCCTGGCCATACATACAAGTTCTTCCTACCAGTGACTTGACCTACGTATGAACCCAAAAACATGTCAGGTAGAAATAAGATTTCAGTATCGCGTGGAATGCTGTTTACAACCTTGACTGCATTGGATGAAGTGCAACAATAATCAGAAAGAGCTTTTACCTCTGCACTGGTATTAACATAACTAACCACGACAGCATGAGGGTGTTCTTGTTTCCATTTCTTTAATTCGTAGGAATTAATAGTTGATGCAAGAGAACAACCTGCCTCTAGATCGGGAATCAATACGGTCTTTTCAGGGCATAGTATTGAAGCAGTTTCTGCCATAAAATGAACACCGCAAAATACAATAATATCGGCATCTGTTTTGGCAGCTTCTCTTGATAATGCTAGGGAATCACCAATAATATCAGCTACATCTTGAACCTCGGGAACTTGGTAATTGTGTGCCAAGATGATGGCGTTACGCTCTTTCTTTAGTTGATTTATCTGATCGGAATGCATTGATTGGACTAATGTCATCTGATGCGCTTGTTTTACATAATTATAGATTTAAAGTAGTATAATTTAGGATAACATTGCCTATTTCATCTATGATAAGGGCAATACTTGCCACTTTGGTGTAACAATGAGAAAACATGAAAAATTAGGCAGTAATAGATATATTATATCATAGCCAACCCTATATCAAATGCCAACTCATGGATCCTTAACAAAGGCGGGAAAAGTAAGAGGTCAAACACCTAAAATTGAGGGAAAGAAGAGAGTGAGCCCAATATCAAAATTAAGAAACAAGATAAACTTTGTAAAGAGATTTGAAAAAAGGCGCCAACCTGGACAAAAAAAGCCAGAACGTATGGGTAGAAGACGTTAATCTGAAGTTCTTGATCTTTCTTATCTTATTTTAAAGACCATTCATAGCTTCAATACGTAAATCCAAATATTGATAAAGTGAAACTTATTACGATATGGGGAAAAAAGTTGCGGTAATTGGTTACGGGAGCATTGGTAAGGAGATTATTGCATCAGCAAGAAGACATGAGATTCCAAATGCCAGGATTGTAGCAGTATTTGATAAAGTTTCTCAAGTTATTAATTCGGTTGAGATTGAAAATAGTGATGTACATTTATTTTCAGATTTCGATGAATTCTATAATTCTCAAACTTATTCCAATCTAGATATCATAATTGAGTGTGCTTCAAAAAATGCCGTTAGAGAATACGGTAAAAAAATTATCGAGTCAAAAAAGGACTTGATAGTTCTTAGTGTGGGCGCTTTTTCTGATAAAGAATACTTGTCAGAATTGCAAGATTTGTCGAACTTGAATAATACCAGAATATTGATACCTACTGGTGCTATCGCTGGACTTGATTCCATCAGAAGCGTAAAAAAATATCTGGACAGTTTGTCTATTACGACAACAAAGCATCCCAAATCATTTGTAGGTGCTCCATTTTTCAAGAGCTCAAGAATTAGGTTGGATGAGATTACTAGTGAAACAGTCCTTTTTGAAGGTAATGCTATTACAGCTATTGAACTTTTTCCTGCAAATGTAAATGTAGCAGTTTCAATCGCACTTGCCGGAATTGGTTTAGAGAAAACTCGTGTAAAGATAATAGCAGACCCACTGATATCGGTAAATAAACATGAAATAGTAGGCAAAGGTAGCTTTGGAGGAATACATATTGTAGTCGAAAATATTCCAAGTCCTACAAATCCTAAAACCAGTTACTTGGCATCGCTATCTGCCATCGAATGTCTGAGAAGCTTGTGCAACGAAAATTTCAGGATAGGGACTTGATATGGACAAATTTTGACAGTTTATATGTGGAATATTTATTTGACAAGATTAACTATGAGTTACAACGGATTTAAGACAAACGACATGTTTGGTCCAAAACCAGTGGAAGTAGGAAAGGAATATGACGTGCAGATCACGGAATTAAGTAGAAAGGGAGATGGAATAGCAAGGATACAGCGATTTGTAATTTTCGTAAAGAATGGAAAGGTAGGTCAAAATACAAAAATAAAGATAATCCAGGTTGGAAATAGATTTGCAACTGCAGAGATTGTCAGTGATTCTGAAAGTCAGAGTCAGACTGAAAGCGCACCGGCAAGTGCTGATGCCAGTACAGAAACCCCCACAGAATAGTCAACCTGACGCAGTTACTTTTATAACTTCTAATTATTTTATATCTTTACAAAAATTAATTTTAAAAAGTATGTTCATCAAGTATTATTTTATCAATTACAATTTCTAATTTAGAAAAATTAGTTTGAAGAATAACATTATTGCTATTATTGCAATCTCCTTCATAATTGTTGGTTCATTATGGGGAATAGGGAATTTAGTCCCTCAGGACAATACCCAATTATCAAAGAATGAGGGTATCATAATGTTAATGAAAGATAACAAATTTAATGTTACTAATCCAGATATTACTGTCAAAATCAATCAGCCATTAAAAATTAGTATTGCAAATCAGGATTTTAGAAAACATGATTTTATTGTAGATGATCTAAATATTAATACCGGTTTTATTTCAAGTGGGCAAGATTTTACCACACTAATTGCTTCTGACAGAGTAGGTTCTTTTAGGTATTATTGCTCAATTCATCCTGGAATCATGGAAGGTAAAATTATAGTCACCAATTAATGAAAATATCATTTCTGGTCTGCTTTCAATAGAAAAAATACGGAAATGAAATGATTATGAAAAAATCTAATTTGGACAGTTACTTTAAGTCTTGAATGAATCGGTTAGTTTTTTATGATATATGCTTTTGCAACCATCTCTATGAACCATCTGGTCCGGTAGTACTCGAAGGTGCTTCATTTTTCTTTTACCGTATATAGTACTCAAGAATTTGTAGCAGATAGAACAGACAAATTCTGTCTCCATTTGCTTCTTATTTTGTCATGTTTGGGAATTAATCTTTAATCTTTTGGTTGTGTTGAGCTATAGCATTGACATACTAGATATTCGAATCAACTGTTTTCAGGAGTTATAATCGTAGAGAAAATGAATTCCTATTTCTTCCTGATTCCTAAAACTAAAAAATAAACCAACACTTAAAATAGGCAAAAAACTCAGTGTAGAAAAATGGCTGCACGAAAAAATACATCGAGAAAAAAGAGACTGATAAGAAGAGTTAAACAAAACAGACCAGTGCCAGCCTGGGTAATAATTAGGACGCATCGTCATGTTAGAACAAATCCAAAGCGAAGAGCTTGGAGAAGGTCGGATGTTAACGTAGGATAGTAGTTAGCGAATGATTGAAAATGTCTGAAGAAAATACAACAAGAATATACACGGTGAATTTAGCAAAGGCCTGGGACACTCCAAAGTATAGAAGAACAGATAGAGTAATTAACATCATAAAAGAGTTTACCCAACGTCATATGCAGACTAATAAAGTAAAGATAGATCAAGATTTGAATAGACATATCTGGTCTAGAGGAAAAAAGAATCCACCAAGGAAGATAAGATTGAGAATGATAAAAGAAGATGATGATACAGTTGTGGTCAGTTCATATATTGAGGAAAAAGGATCTGAATTGTCTGAAGAGTCTGTAGAAGTAGAAGAGCCTAAAGTGCAGGAAGAGAAGAAAGTAGAGGAAGAGCCTAAAGTGCAGGAAGAGAAGAAAGTAGAGGAAGAGCCTAAAGTGCAGGAAGAGAAGAAAGTAGAGGAAGTAGAGGAAGAACCTAAGGATAAAAGTAAATAGAAATTAAGAA
>DASUQJ010000126.1:0-6395 GCA_036280615.1 Nitrososphaeraceae archaeon | reverse complement strand
GTTATGGAAATATCAAAAAAAATGGGGGCTACCAAAGGCAAGTTGTTGAGATATGCCACAAGTGGGGACGTAGCAGGGGATAATAAATCAGTTGTCGGTTATTCATCAATTTTATTTGTATGAATTATCGTACCAATAAGGTCGTATCATCAGCTCCTGCAAAGGTAATCCTTTTTGGAGAACACTTTGTGGTGTATAGTAACCCTGCTATTGTAGCAGCAATAAATAAAAGAATAAGTGTGCAAGCACAGGTTAATGACAAGTCACGGATTAATATCAAATCTGGAGAAAATTCGTTAAGTGAACCAGTGTTAAGTAAAGAGGAACTTATTACAGCTAATGATAACAGTTTATTATTTCTACATCCAATCTTTAAGTGTGTAAAACACGTCTTATCTGAAAAGGATTTACTAAATGTGGGAATAATTTTGGATATTGATTCACAAATTCCCTATGGAGAGGGTCTGGGATCTTCGGCAGCATTATGCGTATCAACTGTTGCAGCGCTTTATTCCTTGTTTTCAAACCGTGACAGGAATCAGATCTATGAGACCGCAAGAAGAATGGAGCAAAACATACATACAAACTCATCGGGCATAGATTGTTATGTTTCAACTTTTGGCGGGATAGTTAATTTTGAACCCTATAAAGGATTCAGTAATATAAGACCAAAGAAGAAATTCACGCTCCTCGTTGGTACCACTGGAGTAAAACGTTCGACAGGCGAAGTAGTCTCAGAGGTCAAGCAATTCAGGCAACGAAATTCTAGTGTTTTTAAAGATCTTTCCATAAAAGCTCATGCAGTTTGTAAGAGAGCAATGAATTCAATATATGAAGGCAATGAAATGGAACTTGGAAATATGCTCACTGAAAATCACAAATTATTATCACGGTTAGGTGTATCGCATCCAAAGATAGAAAAATTGATTGAAAATTGTCTCGATAACGGTGCTTTAGGCGCAAAATTGACCGGCGCGGGTAAAGGGGGTGCAATAATTGCCCTCATACCAAATGACAGAAGTAAGGAGATATTAACCAGGATAAGCAGAGGATCAGGCAAATGGATGTTAGTAGAATTTGATTATGATGGCTTAGTTTTTGGCTGATTTTGGCTGTGGTATCAAGATTTAAATTTTCTTAAAAAAACCTAACCATAATGCAGCAAGACGTTGTTCTAATTAAACTGGGCGGCTCGGTTGTTACTCATAAAGAAAGACCGATGACTATCAACAAGATTGCCATTGATCGAATCTTTAAATCTCTTTTATCGATAAAAGTTCCAATCATACTAGTTCATGGCGGGGGATCTTTTGGGCATTATTGGTCAATAAAGTATGATATGCATTCCAAACCCGATAGGTATCCGTCCGATGGTATAGCGGTGGTTCATGAGTCAATGATTTCATTAAACCATATAATGGTCAAATCAATGATAAAATTCAAGTTGAATCCATACGCTATTCCGCCTTTTTCATTTATTTCAGGTAATAAACCTCTTGTGAAAAAGATTTTTGAATTAGCATCAATGACCAGAGACAAGATAATACCAGTAACATACGGGGACATTGTATATAGAGCAAATCATAAATACTCAATACTATCCGGTGATGAATTGATGACAATGATCTCCCATGTTTTAAAGCCAAAAAAAGTAATCTTTGCCGTCAATGTAGATGGGATATATAGAGATCCTCAGGGCAAGCAAGTAATACAAACAATTGGAGAAAAATCATTAATTAAATTTTCAAATGTGAATTTTGACATAACAGGTGGTATGAAGAGAAAAGTGCGTGAAGCATTAAAGATTTCACTTGGGGGTATGGATGTACATTTTGTAAATGGCTTCAAGCCTGAAAGACTCTTGAAATTAATAGAAAATAAGAAAACAGAAGGTACAGTAATAAAGGGAAAAAGGTCCAGTACCCGAAATGCCTGATGAATCTGACTCCCCTTCCGATATCGAAGTAATAAAACAACGAAAAAAGGAAGGAATAGTTATTCCTTTAACTAAGAACGTTCAAGCAAAAGAATCATCTACATATTTAGAATATGTCAAGTTAATTCATAATGCTCTGCCAGAAATTGATTATGAAGTTGTTGAAATTACCCAAAATTTTCTTAATCACAACTTCAACGCGCCAATTATTATTGATTCTATGACTGGAGGTACTCCTGAGGCTACAAAAATAAATTCTAGGTTGTCACTTGTTGCTGAAAAATTTGGTCTTGGTATGGGACTGGGTAGTCAACGAGCTGGTCTTTTAAGCAGTGAGCTTGCTGAAACTTATTCGATAGCTAGATCAAATGCGCCTAGTGCATTTCTTGTTGCCAATATTGGCGGTGCGCAGCTTTCAAAGGGACTGAAAGTTCAGGAAATCAAGAATATGATTGAAATGATTGAAGCAAATGCTCTTGTCGTGCACCTGAATCCCCTGCAAGAACTAATTCAACCAGAGGGAGAACCAAAGTACAAGGGAGTTTTATCAAAAATCAAAGAAATTTGTGTAAGTTTTGATATTCCGATAATTGTAAAGGAGGTGGGAGCCGGGATTTCAATGGAAGTTGCTAAAAAGTTAGAGTCTGCGGGGGTTTCCGCAATCAATGTTGCTGGTTCTGGTGGAACCAGCTGGGCAGGTGTGGAAAAGTTAAGGGCTGAAACAGCACATGACTCAAATAAGATAAATTTGGGAGAATTGTTTTGGGATTGGGGCATCCCCACAGCAGTAAGTTTGATAGAAGTGAGAAATTCAGTAAAGGTACCGGTCATCGCATCAGGTGGAATTCGAAATGGCTTAGAAATTGCCAAATGTATAGCTTTAGGAGCAAATATGTGCGGAATGGCCTTCCCTTTTCTCAGACATGCATCAAAGTCTTTTGAAAGCTTGTGTGAATTTACCAATAAAACTTTGATTGAATTGAAGAGTACGATGTTTCTTGTTGGCAGTAAAAATATAGCTGAATTAGCAAAATCGAGATTCATATTCACTGGAGAATTAGCAAAGGTGAAACAGTGGATAATTTGAAAGACGATCTTAATGATGTGGTATCACGCGTAAGAAACTTTACGTTATCGGTACTTGAAGGTGAACCGAACAGGTTGTATGATGCGTCACGTACCTATTTGGCCAGTGGAGGTAAGAAGCTCAGGCCCTTCATGGTAATAAAGAGTTGTGAAATGTTTGCGGGGAGGGAAGAAAAAGCGTTACCAGCTGCAGCTGCAGTTGAGCTAATCCATAATTTCTCTCTAATCCATGATGATATCATGGATAATGATGATATTCGTCATGGGATCTCTACGGTTCATAGGAAATATGGGTTACCAATTGCACTTATAGCTGGAGATATCTTGTTCTCCAAGGCATTTCAAGTACTCTCTTTACAGGGTAAAAGTGTAGGTCATGATGATAATATCATTGCTGAAATGAATAGGATTCTCTCTACTTCATGTGTCCATGTCTGCGAAGGTCAAGGTCTCGATATCCAGATGGCATCCAGTAACAAGATTCCAACTATAGAAGAGTATTTGGAGATGATACGAAAGAAAACTGCGTCTCTCTTTGAAGTTTCTTGTGCACTAGGCGTTCTATCTTCTGCAGAGCCTCTTGTGGATAACGTGGACAATCTTTCTAAATTTGGACGATTTACTGGAATTGCATTTCAGTTAATAGATGATTTAATAGGAGTAACGGGTGATCCTAAACTCACTGGAAAAGCAGTTGGAAATGATATAAGAGAGGGTAAAAAGACATTTCCGATACTATTCGCATTAGAACACGCAGACACAAATAAGAGAGAGCAAATTATGAAAGTATATGGATTCAAGGGAGCAAACAGTGACTATGTTGAAGATGCGGTATCTGCAATTTCTTCCTTGAATATTGAAGAAGAGGTACGGAGAATAGCTCATGATAATATGATCAAAGCATTTGAATCCATAAGTAGTTATGATGAAACAAACGCGAAAAATGCTCTTGTATCTTCTGCAAAGTTTATAGTCGAAAGGAGTTTGTAGTCTTGTGAAGGGTAACGATGAAATTCATAGATTAGTGAATGCCTTAGCACTGAAAAATGCATCTGAACATTCAGGAAGAACTAACGTAAATACTGTCCTTTCAAGAATACTGAGCTTGAAACCTGAGTTAAAAAAGGAATTAAAGACACTGATAGAAGAAATCAGAACCGAAGTAGATTCCGTAAATAAGTTAGACCTTGAGCAGCAAAAAAAATTTTTGGATGAAATAAATTCAATTGACAGCAAGTTCGATTCAAAGTCAAAGCACGACCAAATGAGTTCACATCCGTTGCCGGAGCTCCAAATGACAGAAACTCAAGTGGTTACTAGATTTCCACCCGAGCCTAATGGCTATCCTCACATAGGCCATGCGAAAGCAGTCATAATAGATGAAGAATACGCCAGAATTTATGGGGGTAAACTCATTCTGCGTTTCGACGACACAAATCCACTGAATGAAAAATTAGAGTATTACGAAGCCATCAAGGTTGATTTAGAATGGCTAGGGGTTAAGCCCGATATAGTAAAAAACACATCTGATGATATACTTGTTCTACACGAATATGGCAAAAAACTGACAAAAAGTGGAAATGCTTATGTTTGTACTTGTGAAATTAACAAGATCCGAAAGTTAAGAATGGAACAGGTTGAATGTCCGTGCAGAGCTTATATTGATGATGGGGAACAAAATATTGAAAGGCTGGACAAGATATTTGACGGAACATATCATCAAAATGAAGCAATAATAAGATTCAAGGGGAACATGTATGACAATAATACTGTTTTAAGAGATCCTACTCTCTTTAGGATCATAGAGGCACCGCATCCACTTGTGGGTGAAAAGATACAAGTATGGCCTACTTATGATTTTGCTGCTCCTGTTGAAGATAGTCTTGACGGGGTCAGTCATGCACTGAGAACTAAGGAGTATGAGCTGCGTAATGCCCTGTACTTGGACATTTTAGATAGATTGGAATTAAGAAAACCAACAGTTGTTGAATTCTCAAGATTAGAATTTGAAAACATGCCTGTTTCTAAAAGAAAAATCAAACACTTGATAGATGATGGTCTAATTACAGGCTGGGATGACCCACGTCTGCTAACTTTGTCAGCAATGCGTAGCAGAGGCTTTGATCCGAAAGCAATCAGAAGTTTTGTCTTGAGTCTTGGATTAACTTTGGCAGAAACAAAACCCCCCTTTAAGACTCTGGAATCAATGAATAGGAAAATAATTGATCCCATAGCCATTCGACTATTTTTTGTCAAAGACCCTCTAATGTTAATTGTTGATGATGGTAAAAATACCGTCGTAACGTTAAGAAATCATCCAACAAGGGATCTTGGAACAAGAGAAGTTGAAGTCTCTAATGTGATTTATATTTCACGTGATGATGCCATTTCTCTTGCACAAGATAAAGAAGTAAGACTCATGGAATTGTATAATATAAAAGTTAAGGATATAGATTTAGAAAATAGAAAAGTAATTACTGCTTCTTATCTTGGCAACGAAATTGTACGTGATATGAAGAAGATTCAATGGGTATCAGACAAGAACATGACAAGATACAACATCTTAGTTCCAAAGGAGCTGTATCTTAATGACAAATTCAATCACAATAGTTTGGAAAAAATTGAAGGATACGCTGAAGCCTCAGTTCTACAACTAAAATCCTGTACTCCAATACAATTGATTAGATTTGGTTTTTGTAACACCCGAGATAAAACCTCTGCTATTTTTATACACAGGTAAACAAAATGAAAATAGGTAGGATTAAGATAGAGGAAGTTGGAGAAACATACGGAATAATCTCTCCTGATAGTAAAAAGATAATTACTAAGCTTGATTTTCAAGAACAGACTGGTGTTCCAATTCCTCAGACAATAAAGG
The DNA here is from genome assembly GCA_036280615.1 of Nitrososphaeraceae archaeon. GTDB lineage: Archaea > Thermoproteota > Nitrososphaeria > Nitrososphaerales > Nitrososphaeraceae > TA-21. The sequence continues at coordinate 495 of DASUQJ010000126.1, read as the reverse complement.
AATTCATTCTAAGAGGATGGATTGACGAAGTTAACAAGTATATTTCCGATATTAAATTTAGTAACGAGATTAGCCATGATGATCTATTAACTCCCATTCCGGATCCCTCAAAAATAATCTGTTTAGCTTTTAATTATTATGATCATGCAAGGGACGCAGGACTTACACCTTCTGATGAACCCGTCATTTTCATCAAACCCCGAACGACCTTGAACGATCCATTTAATGACGTAAAGTGTCCATCTTTTGTACAACGCCTTGACTATGAGGCCGAATTGGCAATTATTATCGGAAAAAATACTAAAAATATTGAACCTGAAAAAGCCGCTGATTGCATATTTGGATATACCATACTGCATGATGTTTCGGCCAGAGACATCCAATTCAAAGATAAACAATTTACAAGAGGAAAAAGTATTGATACATTCGCGCCCTGCGGGCCTTGGATAACAACCAAAGACGAAATCCGTGATCCTCAGAATCTACAAATTATTA
>DASUQJ010000125.1:0-10476 GCA_036280615.1 Nitrososphaeraceae archaeon | reverse complement strand
TTAATATTTTTGACGATTACAATGTTTTCTGCTGCTGCCGTAGCCCACGGAACAGAAACATCAGGAAATGCATCAGGTGCAATTAGCTGTCCTGATGGCAGGTCAGAAAAGGTAGAACTGTCATTTACAGCATTTATGAACGATACTCCTATCTACGGAAGTTGGGAAGTAGTTGTCGATGGTTCTTCGGATGATAATACTAGTAACGGCGGATTTCTTGATTCGGGAAAAATTGACCAGAAAAGGTATGACTTGGAGGGTAAAGAGACAACCAGCAATATTTGTGATTTAGACAAAAAAGGAAATATTTCAATCAATGGAGACTGTGGAAATAAAGCAAAAATCCAGGTTCGAGCTGATTCGGGCTGGAAAGGAACTTTTGAGGGAAATATTGACTGTGGTTAAGTATACTTCATTCTCTTACTATGTGAATGACACTCTGAAACAACAAAGCCATCTTGCAAATTATGAATTTATAAAATACTTTTTATTTACGACATTTTTTTCAAAGAATGTATTTGCGTAAGGGTAAGATTATCGTCATAGAGGGAATTGACAAGGCTGGAAAAACAACACAGGCAAAATTACTGCAAAAAAAATTAAGGAGCAAGTGCGTCAGGTTTGATTTTCCTGATTATACTACCCCTGTAGGTAAAGAGATAAAGCAATTCCTTGATGGAAAAAGAGGCTACTCAGATGAGGTAAAAATGATACTCCTATCTGCAAATAGATGGGAGAAAAAGGCAGAAATAGAAAGAGTAATTGGTAAAGGAACTACTATTATCATGAATAGGTATTATCAATCTAATCTGGTCTATGGAATATCAAAAGGATTGAAATTAGACTGGCTTCTCGCATTGGACAAAGGCTTACCGAGAGCAGACCTTGTAATAGTAATAGATATTAAAAGTAACACCCTGGTTACCAGAACTAAAAATGGTATAATTGATACCTTTGAAAAAGACCTAGAGCTGATTAGGAAGGTAAAGAAAAATTACAGAATTCTTGCAAACAAATTCAACTGGAGCATTATTGATGGAGAAAAGTCAGTCAACGATGTTCATTATCAAGTACTAAAAATAGTAAAAAAGATTGTGAAAATTTAATTCAGTGTGGCGTTAAATTCTCTTGTCGACATGAAATTCGCTGGAGAAATTGCTGATCCTATTCACAAGTTTATTAGATTCACAGATCTGGAAAAAAAGATAATTGATTCAGGTGTTTTTCAGAGATTAAGACGAATTAAGCAATTGGCAGGCGCTCACCTAGTCTACCCTGCCGCACAGCATTCAAGATTTGAACATTCTCTGGGAACAATGCATGTGGCAGGCCTGGCAGGAGAACATCTATTTTCAATAGGAGCTTTAGAAAAAGAATCAATTCAAGAACTACGCGTAGCTTCCCTCTTGCATGATATTGGTCATGGACCTTTTTCCCATCTATTTGAAGAAGCACTAAAAGTTACAGGCAACAAGAATCATGAAACAATCGGAGAAGAAATAATTTGTAAAACTGAATTGAGCGATATTCTTTCAGGCTTTGGATATTCTCCAAAAAGCATAAGCGAAATTTCTTTTGGCAATTCAAAAGTGAAATTCAAAAATGAAATAATTTCAGGGAGCCTTTCAGCAGATCTCATGGACTATCTTCCAAGAGATGGTTTTTTTACAGGAGTAGAATATGGAAAAGTAGATTATAATAGAATTATTGATTCATTCAGGGTAACTGACAATGAAAGTTTGGCTTTGGATATATCATCCTTTTACTCTTTTGAATCTATGATGATTTCAAGATTCGAAATGTTCCGTGCTGTCTATTTTCACAAGACAGTCCGATCTGCTGAAGTAATGCTCCTTCATTCTATCTTGCTCTCAAGTGAGGCATTGAACCTGAGTAAATTGTCATTAAATGAGTATCTGAAACTAACTGATGATAGCATATTGTGGAAGATTTATTCATCACAATATAACAAAATTGCAAAAGAAATGATTTCTAACTATTTACAAAGGAAATTATTGAAATGTGTGTACGAGAGATTTATTCGTAAAAGAGATAATTATACAAAATTAAATAGATATAAAATTGAGGAATTGAGATTGAAAATAGCAAGATTAGCAAATATTGATGAAAGGAAAATTTTTCTTGATACGTATGGCATTTCTCTTGTTCCACTTGCCCCAAACAAGAAAGAAATGAAATCAATACTTCTTGTTAGTGAGGACGAATTCTTTAGACAACCAGTTTCTAATCTACCCTTGGTAAATTCAATAACAGGCTATCTTGATATGATAAGAGTTTATACTAGCCATAAGGATCGAAAGAACATTACAAATATATCAAAAGCTGTATTAGATAAGGAGCTGCCGGAAAAATAATGAGCGTCTCCAATAACGTTTCAAAACAGAAAAAAATTCTGGTCATAAAATTAAGTGGTAGTGTTTTTAATTTTAAGACTACTTCAAAGTCTCTAAAGGAATACGCTCAAGTTTTGCTAGATATACAAACCAAAGTGCAACCAGTTGTAGTGTCTGGTGGTGGAATAATTGCAAGGCATTATGTTAGTTTAGCAAGATCATTAGGGTCTGATGAGAGCAGTCTTGACGAAATGGGCATAGAAATATCCAGGCTAAATGCAATGTTACTTTCTGCAGCTCTTGGAGACTATGTTTACCCAGTAATTCCTTCAAATCTTGAGGAAATTAGTATTGCTTGTCAATCAGGCAAGATAATAATCAGTGGTGGACTTCATCCAGGTCAGAGTACAAATGCTACAGCAGCACTCATTTGCGAGAAAATTAAGGCTGATAGATTCTTGAATGCAACAGATGTCGATGGAATTTATGATTCTGATCCAAAGAAGAACGCAAAGGCAAAAATGTTTAAGGAAATTACAATAAAAAAATGTCTAGACCTGTTGAATAACGAGAGCACTCAGGCAGGTAATTATGAACTTATGGACATTGTTGCAATGAAGGTAATTGAAAGATCAAAGATTCCTACCTATGTAATAAAATCAGATCCTAAGGTTATTAGAAACCTCATCATGAAAAACAGACAAACTGGGACGAAGATTATTGTCTAGAAGTGAGTAACGTTTACTTTTTAATGTAGAATCCAATTTACTAATTGCTAAGTGTTTCATAATACGTCATAGTTTATGTAACAGTTTTAATCTGGCCCTTAAATTCTTGAATACCGTCATCTAGCATTTTCTTATATGCTTCAATGGCCTTTTCCTTTGGTAACGGTTTTGATTGAGCTTTTGCATAACCATCATTATCGCATAGAAATAACATTGCCTCAGATTCTCTTTCCATTTTGCCAACCAGCATTTCTTCACCTACGGGAGCAAATCCACTGGCATCTTGTTTTACAGTATATGTTAACATGGCGTAGCCAGTATAATCAAACAGCTTTAATTGAGCCTTTTTGGATCTTTCATGGCCAATGAAAGAAGCCTTGTGATATTGCATTGAAATCTTAATGTTTTTACCTTCTAAAAGTATTTACCTACAAAGAACTATGATTTTTATACAGGGTTCGATTCCCTTAAAAAAAATGGTTTATTCTTGATAATAAATAGAGGCTCTGCAGAGCATGCAGTGATATATCAATATAATTATTATATCGAGATTGTTTATTTTCGGACATTGTAATGTCTACTTCTAGGATGTCAATAGCTGAACATTTTGATGAACTGAGAATAAGGTTAATTCACATTGTTATTTGCATTGCAATAATTACCATTATTACAATGAGTTTTGGCATAAAAACAGCGATTATACCTATTACACTTCCAGCCCAAGATGCAGGTCAACAACAGAATCTCACGCTGTATTATCTATTTCCAGATCCGTTTAACAATATAGCACTCCAGCTGACAAGTTTTATGAAGGATACCTTACTTCCACCAGAAGTAAAGCTTATTCAAACAGCTCCCGGTCAGGTGTTCTTTGCTCAAATTCACATCTCCTTGCTAATTGGCTTGATATGCTCCCTGCCAATCGTAATCAGAGAAATATTTGGCTTTATTTCTCCTGCATTTTACCAAACAAAAAGTAACGGAGGATTTGACAACAGAGATGTAAGAAACACAAATACAGAGGATGGCGCGGCACAAGGCAATGTACAGCAAACAAGAAAAAAAGATGGAAAAAAAAGCAAAAGGTCATTTTCAAAAATAGATCTTTTCAAAATAATATCACCAATCTTTCTTTTGTTCATATTTGGTGTGGTGTTCTCGTATGTGCTTGTAATTCCATTGACTCTCGACTTCCTCTACAAGTATGGTGAATCAATAGGTGCTGAAACATTACTAACAGTCAACGATTTTATAGCATTTGTACTGCAATTCATACTGGCATTTGGCATTGCATTTCAGCTTCCAGTCCTGATGTATGTTTTGTCTCTAAGTGGTCTGACTGATTCAAAATTCTGGCAGAAAAACTTTAGGTACGCAATAATAATCATAACGGTATTTGGTGCGATAATAACACCAGATGGAACCGGTGTCACGATGTGGTTCATTGCATTACCGATGATTGGTCTATATGCTGTTGGTATTATAGCCATTAGGCGTAAAGAAGGTAAAGCAATAACTGTCTAATGTATTGCAAAAGCCGCATTTTGCCTTCCGCAAATAAAAATAGAAGATAATAGTAGCAAAAGATAATTATCCAATTTCCATATTTGAAACTATTCCCAGTGAGTAAAATTGGATCAATCGTCACTTCTTCAGAATGATAAAGATAAACAACATTTGAGTTATTGGAAGGAGCTTCCGGAAAATACTCGAGTCATGTTAATATCAGCAATTTATTCTGGTGAAAATCAAAAAGTTCAATTAAAATTCTATGATCCTAATTTACATGTGATATATTTTTGGCAGGATAAAACGGATCACAAACCATATTGTTATACTAAACTGGAATACCAAAAAAGAGCAGAAGAAATTGCGGCCATAGAAAAGAAATTTGAGCTAAAGATAATTCCAAAAATGGATCTAATGTCAGACAAGGAAATTCAAACAATAAAAATAATTGCACCAGATCCGCTTTCGATAGGCGGGAAGGGTGGGATTAGAGAAAAACTCAATGTATGGGAAGCCAACATAAAATATCATGAAAACTATCTTTATGATACTAGGCTAATTCCAGGTTCATACTACAAGAGGGAAGGAGACGAAATAATTGAAGATCCTTATAAAATGTCAGACATTGTCTACAATGCCCTGAAAAATTTTCTATGGGATAAGATCTTAGAGAGCAAGGAAGCAAGAAATGACAAATATCGAGAATACGTGAGAGAGTGGGCTGATCTACTGAATCAACCTATTCCAGAAATGAAAAGAATAGCGCTTGATATTGAAGTGGATTCGGAGGAGGGACGGATGCCCGTTCCTAAGGAACATGATAGAAAAATTACTGCAGTAGGGATCGTATCAAATGATGGCTTTAGAAAAGTACTTCTGCTTGAACAAGATAAAAATCCCAATGATGGAACAGCCCTAATTCCAGAAGCAGAAATGTGCAAAACCGAAAAAGAACTTTTGGAAAAAACCTTTGATACAATTTGGTCATATAGTGTATTAGTTACCTTTAATGGTGATGATTTTGATCTTCCTTATCTCTATGAAAGATCTCAAGATCCAGCAATTGATCCTATAAACCATACCATTATTCCAAAAGAAGAAATCCCATTACTTGTAAAACGAGATTCGTTTATCAAGAAGGGTATCCAGGCAGAACCAGTCCAACTGAAACACGGAGTACATATTGATCTATTTAGAACATTCCAAAATAGATCGATTCAAATTTATGCGTTTAGCCACAAATATTCTGAATACAGATTAAATGCTATCTCAGAAGCCCTTCTAAATGATAGTAAGATTGAATTTGAGGGAAACATAAGCGATCTGCCAATCCAAAAATTGGCTCAGTACTGTCTAAAAGATACAGAATTGACATTTAGGCTTACAAGCTTTAATGATGATCTTTTACTAAAATTATTATTTGCAATAGCCAGGATTTCCAGACTTTCAATCGAAGATCTTTCTAGGGTAGGTGTGAACCAGTGGATCAGGGGAATGCTATTTTTTGAGCACCGAAAAATAAATGCGTTGATTCCTCAGAGCGAGGAGCTGCGATACAAGGGTCAAGCATCTTCCGAGGCAATAATAAAAGAAAAAAAGTATAGAGGAGGTCTTGTCGTTGAGCCCACTCCAGGAATTCACTTCAATGTATCAGTAGTCGATTTTGCCAGTCTATATCCAAGCATAATAAAGGTTCATAATCTATCCTATGAAACAGTAAACTGTCCCCATGATTCTTGCAGTCAGGATCCTGATCAAAAAATCACTGATACGTTATACTGGACATGTAAGGAGAAAAAGGGAATAACGTCACTTTTGATAGGTTCACTTCGAGACCTTCGAGTCAATTACTATAAACAACTATCAAAAGACAAAACAATCCTACCTGAAGAACGACAACTCTATACGGTAGTAAGTCAGGCAATTAAGGTTATTCTCAATGCAAGCTACGGAGTAATGGGTGCTGAAATATTTCCGCTCTATTGCCTTCCCGTTGCTGATGCTACGGCAGCTATTGGGAGAAATATTATCACTAGAACTATAGAGAAATGCAAGGAATCGGGCATAGCAGTCGTATACGGTGATACAGATTCATTATTTTTGAGGGCTCCTTCTGAGGGTAACGTAGAAGAAATTTCAAAATGGGCAAAAACCAATCAGGGTGTAGACTTGGAACTCGACAAAGAGTATCGCTATGTTGTATTTAATAATCTAAAGAAAAATTATATTGGAGTCCTCAAAGATGGGACTGTGGATGTGAAAGGACTAACAGGCAAGAAATCTCACACACCCACTTTCATAAGAAAAACTTTTTACAGTATGTTAGATATACTTGGCAAAGTTAATACTGAAAAAGATTTTGATACTGCTAGAGAGAAAATTAAAGATATTGTTAAAGAAAGCGCAAAAAAATTAGAATCAAATGAATATCCTTTGGAGGATCTTTCTTTTAATGTGATGTTAAACAAGTCCCCGGAAAAATATGGAAAAAAGGCATCTGAAAACACAAGAATAACCTCCATCGATGGGCACGATTCGACTACCAATTCAATCAAGGGAATCCCTCAGCATATAAAGGCAGCAAGGTTATTTTCTGACAACGGCAGGCAGATTAAGGCAGGAGACATAATCTCATATGTAAAGACAAAAACTGCTGAAGGAGTAAAACCTGTAGAACTATCCAATCACAAGGAAATAGACACCGAAAAATATCTTGAGGCAATGGAATCTACTTTTGATCAGCTTTTAACTGCACTAGACGTAAATTTCAAGTCCATTATTGGTAAGCCAAGACAGAGCAACTTGGATGAATTATTTTGGTCAAACAAGTAATATTATCTATCTTTAAACATAAACATAATTACGTTCAGGATTTGGCCCAGAATTGACAAAGAGTTTAGATCTTTTGGATTCTTTCTTTATTACTCCGGAAAGGACCAAATCTGGCTGTTCCTTTGGTGACATTGATACGAAAACCTCATTTAATGAATCTAACATTGTGTTTTTTGGGATTCCATTGGAAATGACAAATTCCTTTGGAAAAGGGACCGGCAGAGGCCCTGAAGCAATCAGAAGTGCATCTGGTCGTCAAATTGAAACCTATGTTTACGATGAAAAAAAGGATATAAAGGAAATAGCAAAAATTTTTGATTTGGGTGATATTAAATTACCACAATATCATGATGGCAAGATAGATTCTATATTTTCCTTCTTAGATGAAAAAGTTCCTCCTCTACTAAAGGAACTCTCAAGAACAAAAAAGAAACCATTTGTGCTTGGAGGAGAACATACCCTGTCATATTTTTGTTTCAAAGGTCTTTCGGAAACTCAACCTCTACTGATTCATTTTGATGCACATCGAGATCTAAAACCTGAATACGAAGGTTTGAAGCTTTGTCATACTACTCTATTCTATAGATTGATAGAAGAAGGTTACATTCAGGGTGAAAATATCATTCAAATAGGGATCAGACAGGCAGATCAGGAGGAAAATAGTATAGCAGAAAAAAATGGTATAGTAACATTTGATCCATGGGAAATAAGAAGGGATATAGAAAGAGTAAGTGAATATATATCTAAAGTTACTAATAACAGAAATATTTACATATCCTTTGACATTGATGTCTATGATCTTCCTTATGTTCCTTGTACAGGGACCCCAGAACCATTTGGTTTGGATCCATTTGAAATATTAAAAATAATTAAAAGTATTAACGATTCTGCAAACCTGGTAGGAATGGACCTAGTAGAGGTAGCTCTCAAGAATGAGGATTACAGGGAAGGAACGCTTGCAACACAAACGCTTCTAAGGATTATTCCAAGAAAGTATGTCTAGATGCTTGATTGGAATTGATTACAAATTATTATCTTGTGATTTGCTTGTTTATTTGATTAGCCCCATCTGGCCCTTTCGGTCTCTCTGTCTTCTTTGGTTGCTTTTTTCCATTCTTTATAGTGCTGTCTGCACAAGTATACTCTCTTGTTTGAAGTATTGACTTCCAAATCCGCAGCCATACTCGCCTTACTTCCACTGATGGATCTTTCTGCAGATTCTGAGCATCCACTTACGCTGCAGTTTACTCCTTTCTCTACTCTTCCCATTTGAATGGGATCTAAGTTACGAAATATAAAAACATTAAAGAATGAAAATTCATCTTTAAAAACAGAATACTATTTTCTTGTATAAATTCACACCATGATTAGCGGTCTTTTTGACAAATAGGTGGGTAGGTTTAATGGCAAATATGGTTTATCAGAGGTTTCAAGTTTGATTTTTTTTATCAGATTATCCAAAGATATACCATATTGGGATTTTGCTGCTCTTTCCCTAACTACCAGTTCATTTCCGTCGACTTCCTTGTCTCCAACGACTAGAATGAAATGGATCCATTCAGATTCTGCTTCTCTAATTTTTTTTGCAACGGAGAGTTCTCTATCATCGATGTCGGCCCTGATATTATTCTCACCCAGTTCATGCAAAATCTTTTCACTGAATTCTAAATGTTTTGAAGCTACAGGAATTACCCTGACCTGTGTGTGTGATAACCATAAAGGTAATGCTGGAACCTTTCCTGTATTGGCATCTTTGTCTGTTTTCTCTAACAGAGCGAATATCACGCGTTCTATGGCCCCACTAGGAGAGTTGTGCAAAATAATTGGATATTTTTTCTCACCATCGCTATCAACAAATTCAATTTTGTATCTTTCCGCATTTTCAACGTCTATCTGGTCAGTTGAAAGAGCTGCAGCTTTTCCCAAACTATCTATGAAATTAAATTCCCATTTTACAATAAAATAAAAGAACCTCTCTTTCCACATTTCTACAAGTATTGGTTTCTCTAGTCTGGCTGCAAAAGCTTTAATGAATTCTTTATTTTGTTCAAAAAAGTCCGATGTAAAACGAATGACCATATCCACATCGTCATTTGATGAAAGACCAAGACCTTCTATTACTCTTAACGATAACTCAAATCGCTTGACAAATTCCTCTTTTGCCTGATCCATATCCCTACAGAAAGCATGACAATCGGGCATACTAAAGGCTCTTAGCCTTCTAAGGCCTGCTAATTCGCCGCTCTTTTCTCTTCTAAATGAATATCTTGTTAATTCATAAAGTTTCAACGGCAGCTGCTTGTAAGAAATTTGAAAATCTTTGGCCATCAGAAACTGACCAAAACAAGCGGCAAACCTCAAGAAAAGTTGCTTGTTGTCTGATTGTATGTTATATTGTCTTGCTGGAAATCTGTTGAAATAGCTATGGATTGACGGATGGTTGGAGTCATACATTACTGGTGTTTCGACTTCTATTCCACCATATTCATGTATCATCTTTGTTACATAATTCTCAATTAAGGATTTCATTAAACGTCCCTTGGGATAGTATCTCATATTGCCACTGTCAGAAGAAGGTTCATAGTCAGCTATTGCTAGCCTCTTCATTAGTTTCACATGGGGTGGAACTTCTACTACTGTTCTCTTTTTTGATAATTCATAGTCAGCTAATTTTCCCAATGCACTATCTTTTTCAAATGTATACTCACTCATCGGAACAAGATTACCTTCAGGCACTAGCACATACCATGAGGATTTGAGCACTTCTTCTGATTTTAATGCGATTGATTCTGCAGTTGATTCCGTATGGGTTTTGCCGTCAGTCTTTTTCTGAATTGTTTTAGCATGCTCTGCCAGAGGATGTCCTTTTATTTTTAGGTTAAAGGACTTTGTCCAACCAAACGGAGCCCTGTTTACAATCTTAAATAGATCTCTTGTCTTTTTTTCAATGGAATTTAACAAGGATTGAGCTGCGGTATGTGTAGATAAATCAGAACTTAGGTGCGCATACGGATAGATTAGTAGACTATCACATTTTATCATCTCACCGTATG
>DASUQJ010000124.1:0-8855 GCA_036280615.1 Nitrososphaeraceae archaeon | reverse complement strand
GCGTTTATTGTTGGAACTTCAGTTGGGGCAGTAACATTAGTTGTAGCGTTTATTGTTGGAACTTCAGTTGGGGCAGTAACATTAGTTGTAGCGTTTATTGTTGGAACTTCAGTTGGGGCAGTAACATTTTCGACTGGTAATTCAGTTTCTGATTCGAAGTCCTTTATGTACAAAGAATCATCTTTTTCATCGTATGCCAGATCAGATATGGTTATTACCTTAAATTTGTTATCATGAAGATACTTCATTTCCTTCTCAAATAGAGCTACGTCAGTGACTGAATCTTCTTTGGTATCACCAATATCATGGTACATTATTATTGGTATTGCCTCTATAGTTCCGTCCTTATTATATGTTGATTGGCTATTCACAACTTCGATGAATCTTTCTAATGCCTGTTGGTCGCTATACGAATTTTCTACTATTTCAAAATCGTGACTCCAATTTCTTATCGAATATTTGTTGGCGTAAGTTGGAGTTCCATTGTCAGTATAAGTTTTGCAATCCTTTTGGCCATATTGTTCCAGTCCATCACATCTTAAAAACATCAGTGGATCGTTTCCTCTGGTTGCGAACTCATAGTATTTTGCAACAATTTCAACTATTTTTTTATCCTCCGATCCTGTACTAAAAGGATATTCAAAGCTTGAAGGATTGATTCCATAGTCTTCGAGACATTTTTTTGATTGTCCAACTTCGTATTCAACAGAATCTTTTGAAAGATTTGTGAGACGTACATGAGACATGCCATGGGATCCTATCTCATGTCCTTCATTATGCAATCTCTTGATTTCCTTCCAATTCATATTCCCATCTTTATTATCAACATTGTTACATACTACATCAAAAGTTCCCTTAAAGCCATATTTATCAAGTATTGGTTTTGCATTAGTGAACTGAGTCTTGAGGCCATCGGAGAAAATAAAAATTATTACCTTATCAACAGTTTTCTTGTTATCAGTCGGTTTTGGAGACAAACCTGAAAGAAAGTTATGCTCATATGAAAGGACAGATAAAAACGCCATTAAAAAACCCACTACTATTAATGGCAAAATGTTGGCAAAATAACGGCAGTTCTTCAATCTTAAATAACTGGTTCGTATTTGATATAATAAAAAGATATCAATACCAAAGGTAATACATGACAAAGTTTTTATCCGATTCCAATAACCTTTGATAGTTCCAGGTAATTGCAGATGTCTGATTAAAGATTTCATGGGTTTATAGAAATGCTAATTTACATTATCTCATTGAATTAGTTTAATAGAATATAGGTATCCTTAAAGGGGATACTAAATTTGTAATAATTTCGAAATTTCTTACTTAAATTCAAGGATTTCCCAGAGCTCTTTAATCCTTTCTCCCCAAGGGATTATTATCTTGGCACAACATCGCGATAATTAAAGGCATCGCAGCAATCTGATGATGAAACAACCTTTGATAACTTAATTGGTGTTAACCAAACTAAGACAAGATGGGAAACGATTTCTACTCTATTTGATGATCTTGTTTTTGATGTTAAGTTTGCAATCGACGAATATCGCGAAATCGTAAAAAACTACCTTGCCGAGATACACATTAGTGATGGCAGTAGCGATGAAGCCTTTATTGGTAATCTTCAAACCACGTAGCATCCCAGAGTCTGACGAAGCCATTGAAAAGATAAATGGGATATCTAAGTTGTGGCTAAAATATTTCCCACAACCTGAAGCATATGACAGAGCTCGTAAATTCTTCCTGAATTCTGATTATACTCATTTTATCATTTTGCCCGACGACTTGATAGTGACTCAGGAGAATGTTGATGCCATAGTAAATTATGACAAGTCGTATGACTCAATATCAGGTTGGTGCAATAACAATGGTCGCGATGATACCAACATCGATACTAATATCTCGGCTTTTCTGCCTCCCGATCCCCCACGCACTGCAACGTATGAAGGTTATCGTTGGTTTAAGATAGCACACTTTGAATCGTTACTTGATAGATTGAAAGACGAAGGAGAACTTCTTATTATGCCCGTGTTACATCAAGGGTTTGCTTTGTCACGTCTGTCAAGGAAACTCATTAAGCAAGTGCCTTTCAGGACTGATGCTGGTTGCTGTGTAGATTCTTGTTTATCGTTAGATTTAATGAAGTTTAGAATTGGAATCATGCAATATGTTGATCTTCGTATAAGGATGCGACATATGAATATCCCTCGCACTGAATTGTTAGTAGGAAAAGAAAAGCCTACAATGTTGTTCGAAGAGTAGTTACCCAGTGAGAGACGTTGATTGGAATCATGCTGTAGACTTTGCTTATTGGATTTTTTTTCAAGACATACTGCAAAATCTATGATAGATGGAATATAGGTATCCCAAAAAAAGTATCATAAATATGGGAGTTGGAATGGATTTCACGTGCCTATGAGCATAAACTTAATTACAGTCTATCTAAAAAGTCAATAATAATTTCTTCAACTTTCAAAACAAAACAAAAACTGATGAGTTCATCTCGTTCTTAAAGCTCTGCTGAACCCAACAGGATGAGTAAAGGACTCTTTACTGTATCAGTCTATGAGCTACAAATAATAAAATGTTATAATTTGAGTTTACTTGCTACTATTGCTACTATTATCACTTATTCCTTCTTTAATCTCCCCTGTTAGATTAGAAAATACACCTGCAGCCCCTGCACCAATTTTTTGGGCAGCTTCGCCAGATTTATTTCCGAATTCTCCTAAAGCTTCACCTGTTTTGTTAAGTTCGGCTGATGCGTTTTGCCCTGTACGGTTGGCGGCAGTCATATTGCCAACATCATTTGAGGCATTTGTGGTCGCGTTTTGAGCACTCATATCGTTCGTTGATGTCGTTAAAACTAGCATCAACATTGTCGCTCCAATCATGATTAATTCTTTATACATAAGTTCCAGATGTTCTAATTTTTATTTAAGGATTATTGGCGCATTCTTCAAGCCCGGGAGTTTGCAAAGCACATTTTAGATTGATTCGGAAATACTAATAGACAAAAGTAAGCGTCCTACATACAATATTTTCTGGAGCTAGTAACTAGATTCAAAAAAAAGTAGGAATTAGAAGAATATTTTAGGTTGATTGATGACTCCAATGTTGCTCATTGTCCTTGAAATACTTACCCTTTGAACAAGCTAGAGAATTTGTTCATAAGATTGGACTTAAGTCATCGCAACAATGGAACATTTATTGTAGTTCAGGGAAAAACAATGGAATTTAGTGTTGCGTTTTGGAATTTACAAAATCTTTTTGATGTTAATTCAAGTGAAATAGCAACTGATCTTGAGTTTATTCCAGAAAAAGGATGAACAACGGAAGTTCTCAATAAAAAAATTGAGAATTTGAGTAAACCTCTAAGGACCATGAATAATGGCAATCCTCCAGATTTGGTGGGTTTTTGTGAGATTGAATCCGAAAAACTTGCAAGAGACTTGTGCGAGCATGTACGATCTAGTTACTACGAAGTTGCAAAATACATAGATGGCTCTGACATAAGAGGGATTGATACCTGTCTGGTTTATTCAAAAGATATCTTTGACTGCATTGAAACGAAATCATTTAGAATAAATTTTAGATATCCAACAAGGGATATATTTTTGGCAAGATTACGAATAAAGGAGAATAACGCTGAACTTTTGGTTTTGGTTAATCATTGGCCATCTAGGAGAGGCAAGAAAGATGGGTTTGATCAATATGATACAGAATTTTCAAGATGTATGGTTGCAGAAAATTGTGGGAGAATTGTTGATGACCTCTTGAAAATTCCTTTTGAAGAGATCAAATATTTGCCACATGAGATTCTTTCGGATAAAAGTTATGTTGACATGATTAATACCAGGTGGAACAAGAATGTACTCTTGATGGGAGATTTTAATGATGATCCTTTTGACAAGAGCATTTCAAAGTTCCTTCGTGGCAAAAATGATAAAGAGATATTCACTGAGTTGAGTGAGACGTTGGAGATCTTCAGAAATACGGACAGAGATAAAACAGATAAACAACATTACATGGAATACACACCGCCTCTCTATAATTGCATGTGGAACCTTTCGGGATTCTCCTATTATCATTGGCGAAATAATTCTACAAATCTCTTTGACCAATTTATTGTATCAAGGGGCCTTTTGTTAGGTGTCCAGAAATTGAAGATGAATCTAGAAAAAGTGGGTGTTTAACGAAGGACTAACTATTGGAGAAAATCTTTCTAATGAATATTTTATTCCGAGGGATCCCGAAAGATATCATCCTGCCCAAAGAGGCATTCCCATGACGTTCGAGTATTTGAGAAGCAATGGGCGTATCCCCAAGCACAGAATACCAAAGACTGGCTTCAGCGATCATTTTCCAATATACGGTACAATTGAAACACTTCCCTGATGAGGTACTAGCTCCCTGAATAGGTAACCTAAGGACCTTAACATAACTTTATTGAGCGGGCCAGAGTGATTGCTTTTTCTAAATCATCATCCAAAATTTCCTGCTTTTTATATTTTTTATTAAAGTATATCAAGTCTACAATTTTGGTATTGTCCATATTTACAATGGAAGTAACATCATTTCCATTTCTAGAAGTTCCCCCAAATATGCGATTTGTACTTCCTGTTAACACTACAAGTCTGTCTACAATATTAAGCGACTTTGATGCATTTGAAATTTGTTTTTGGGTTTTCATTGGTTCATCCTTAATGACAACAGATACAGCAATTTTTGATCCATAACTATCATTGTATGTAATATCTATGTCCTCACCGACCGGATTGTCAAAATTTAGTTCATTTACATATCCTTCATAGTTTGTTACTGTCAAAAGATTTCTAACGGCTTCACGTATGTCAGGTTCTATAGTATCCATACTATTAACACTCTTTTTTATCTGCATAAAGTCGGATAGAGGAACATTCATTAAACTTCCCCTTATTTTGGATCCAGGATAAATAATTTTTATTGTATCATCAATTATTGACTCATCTATTAAGAATGAACCTCGCTTTGAAGCTTGCTCTGTCGCATGGTAAAAAATATTCAACATTGATCTTACATTTCTAAAGTCTGGAAACTCATCATAAACTAGTCTAATTTTTGTTTCAAGATCATTCTCATGATCGGGCGTAAAATGCTTTTTCTCATCGTAATGTTTTATATACTCAAAGATAATGTCTTTTAGTTCACCTATGGTGTGAGAACCCGCTAGATCAATCTTGTAATTTGCTTTTTCCAACCTGTCAAAGACTGAAGAATTCTCTTTTTTGATTTCATCGTATGAAGAAGGAGTGAGTATAAGCATTAGTACGGATGAGGGTATGTGTGCATTAATTATTGCTTTAATAAATTCTAAGGATTCTCTTTTTGAATCAAATTCATCAAACTGAAATATTGTTATTTTATTCAATAATTTTAGATTAATGTCAGCTATTGCACTCAAACTATTTATCACGCCTTCAAGGGACCTAATTTTTGAAACATCTGTTCTCAATCTATCTTCTAGTAACGACTTGATGATTTCAATTTGTATTTCGGAAAATCCAGTAGAAAGGATTTCGGATACGTATTGAAAATTTAATTTCTGTTTCCCTTTTAGAATCTCTTCTGCTCTTTGTTTGAGATGTTTGTTCCCACTCAGATTATCCAAAAACCCATAGTTAAATGCCTTCCTTACGGAGCTTCCATAATTATCAGCTTTTCTGCATAAAAAATAAAGTACATTTCTTCTTAGACTTTCGATATCATCATAACTAAACCCTCCGAGTATTGAATCATAAATATTATGGATATCTCTAGGAGAAACTTGAGATAGATCAACATACGATGTTACTGCTTTTTCAAAGAGATCTGGCAATCCCTTAATGTGAAACGCAAGATGGGTCTTTCCTGAACCTACATCTTGAATCATGGTTATCAATCTAAAATCTCTGTCTGTTGGGTTTGTTCCCTCTAGTTTTGAATAAAGATCAGAAATGCAAGTAATTATGGCTTGTTTTGCATCCTTGTGTGTCTTTCCTCCAAGAATTTGACTATCGACATAAGAAGGTGTAGGGCTGCTTGGGTATGGGTTTAATTTTAATCCATAGGGATACATTCTCATATGCCTCTCACATATCCATGGAGTAAACCTCTCAAAATCAACCCCTCATTTCCTCCAGTAGACAGCTCGTATTCATTATGATAGGCATTAACTAGCTGCTCAACTAGTTCATAAAATTCGTTCTTGCTTAAATCGAATTTTTGGCCCAGCTCATCTCTAACCTGCCCAAGCTCAATCCAGCCTATTGAGCTGTTTGACTTTGAGAGAACTGTATCAAACTCGATTTTGAAATTATCCAGATTGACTAGAGATTTATGAGATTCTGTACTTTCAGTTTTTAAAAGTTCAATTAAACCATTTATTGCGTCTTTCACACTGTTTGAGTGACTGTCCAGTTTTCTTTCAATTAATTTTATGCGCTCGATTAGAATTCTAAATTTTGGATCGACATTATTTAGATGTTTAAGATATACCTCAGACGTCCAGCAGTAATACGCCGCCCCTTTTTTATCAATACAGACCTTTCCGTCATTAACTAGATTCTCTAATGTCTGGTCTAGATCAAATGAAGTAAATTCCCTTTTTAATTCAGATTTTTTTATTCCGTTTGAACCTGTCGAGAGTATTTTCTCTAAAACTAATTCTTCTGATGGCATGAAAAATAATCATATTTTTTTTATTTAAATTGCGATGTAATAGAACTGATTACCCATTATCAAGAATTTTAGATCAAAGATAATGTTATTAGTTTATATTTTTAGATATTTACAATGGGATGAAGATTACTCATTGCTGATTATTTAGATGATGAAAGCACTAGGGTAACTGACCATATACTTTTGTTCGACCGAGATTATCAATATATGATAGAAAAAGTGAGTGATGGGAAAATCGATGAATTGCTAAGTGAATGAATAAACGAACGAATGAATGAATGTATGAATGTTTGAATGAATAAATAATTTGATGTATTGTAATACATATTCTATAAAATGCCCAAGAGATATTTCTATACTCTCGATGATTTTAAAAAAAATTTGCACAAATATGACGCATCTTTAATTGATTACAATAAAAGTCCAATACCATGTATTAATATTGATTCCAAAAGATATGATGAAATAATTAGAAAAGTTGCGGGTAAAAAACTGGCTGTTGATGTACTGTTAGATTTATTTCATGATTCAAAGCATGTATTTGTTGATATACTGATGACTTACCTTGACTACGGTTTCGATGAAAACTACCTCTTTTATGCAAATAAAATGCCTGAATTTTTCGAGGCGCTAGCAAATACTGGATTAATTGCAATAGCTCCAACGGACACTGAAAGTGTTTCTCAAGGAAACTTGCTAGTAATTCAGCTTCCAAGAAAAGATAGCGCGAAAAATGCTTACAATCAGATGATTGAGATAATAAGCAAACCAAAGGAGTGACACTTTATCGGAAAAAACTAATTGCGACGGCCGGGATTTGAACCCGGGTTACCAGATTGGCAATCTGATGTCCTAGACCAAACTGGACGACCGTCGCATGACTTCTAGTGATGAAAAAAATATTGCTTATTTTAACTGTTTCTTTAGATACTATTCAGTATTTTGCAGAAACACCACAAGTAGGATATTTAAAAATAAGCGTAGCGTGTAGGTAAATTGGTTGAATCATACATGATTCTAATCATCAAATTCGTATTGCACAAGTTCGATTGATTTTTCTCTCTCTAATTGGTAACTAACTCAAATGATCATGATAACAGTGGAATACCCTCTACTTTCGGAAACATAGTCATCTTTTACCTCTTCTACAATGATAGTAATAGATACAATACTGCCTTTTTCACAACCTGATGCATCAAGTGTTATGTAGTCATCCAAGATATCAACGGTATTCTTACTCTCTTCACTTACTGTAGGTGATATGGGGGAACTCGATGATATGAGAAACAATTCATTTTTGCTATACTTTCCCAACCTAACCATTCTTCCCTCTTGGGGTATAGCGTTTACTCTCAGAGCTACCGTACCTTGATTGTGTTTTGCGTATCTTTTCATTGAATTTACAGAAACCTCAAAATGAAACGGGTAACCGGCGGTGCTTTCGGCCATTTTGTTTATACCGTCATTCATAACTATGTCAACCTTCTTTATAGTATTACAAAAATTTCTTATCCAGTTATTAGTAGTTGTAACGACATTATCGATGGATTCTTTTCTTTTGGAAGATTCTTCATTGCTTAATTGATATCTATCCACCCAATCCTTATAGTCTCTACTAATGTCTGTAATAAATTCAGTACATGTGTATTGGTAATCCTCAATACTTGTGGCACGCTCAGAACTAGAATCGGTTGCGAACATATGATTGTGTTATGATATTACTAAATAAGATTTAAGTGTCGTCAGAAGTTGGCTTATAACTGAAATCAAATATTAATGGTACATTCAACGAAAATGTTTTATTTTGCACATAATGACATATACAGTAGAATAATATATTTAATATGATGTTTTTATTCAACAAATGAGTTTTTCTGAATTGCATAAAGATTTATTATATAACATTAAATATCACAAAAGCAAAATTCAGAAATCGTTAAAGAAAAGCCCGAATAGTGCATATCAACTTGTAAATCAGTTGTCTGAGTTCACTGGAACAAGATATCATGTAACCTTAAACATCCATTTTCCAGATCCAAAAAAAATTTACGATGTAGAAGATTATGGTGCAGAAAATTTAGGCTTGGTGGTTGATAAGTTGCGGAAACGGTTCCCGATACCTCGCGAAAGTATCAAACAGAAAGCTATTGAATTTTTAGGTA
>DASUQJ010000123.1:0-43696 GCA_036280615.1 Nitrososphaeraceae archaeon | reverse complement strand
TGGTTCTATATCATCGCTTTTAGCAATCTCTGATGTCTTACCATCCTCTTTAGAATCAATTATTAATTCATGTTCCTCATCTGTAGGATTAGATATTTTAACCGTATATTCATTATTTGCAACAAGATTTAATGAAGGATTTTCGGCTCCAGAACTATCAGTCCACCTATACTGCTCCTCTCCCACTTCCGTAGCGTTTAGGGATATTGTGTTATTTTCTGAAACTGCGCTAGTACCGGACATATTACTACTGCCGGTTGCTGAAGTTTCGTCTGTTGCGTTCTCTTCGCCTTCTGTCTGGCCAACGCTTACCTGAAGAGGTAGCATCGATGTCATTCCACTAACGACTAGCAGAGCAATGAATAACATTAATTTATTTAGCATAGCCTAGAATGTGATTAAGAGTACATAAGTATATCTAATTCTTCATGATTCGGGTTGTCTCCATGTCATTGGCAAGAACTCAGATAATTTAGGCGCATTAGGATTAAGTTTGAGTAATTCTCCCAATGTACCAATAATATCCAGATCTGTCGGACCGAATACAATATCTTTTGTTCGTCCATCATGTTAATTGTACAATAGGTACAATATTTGTCGGCTTAAATTAGTCCTCGTCATCTCCAAATTCAATGTCTTCTGATTCATCTTCGTCTTCTTCAATGTCTTCTGATTCATCTGCATCTTCTCCGGTTCCTTCGTCAGAGTCTGCTTTATCTTCCTCTACTATGGTTTCAGAAGCCTCTGTTGTAACCTGCGCTCCAGTTGTGTTACCTTTAGAGTAGATATGTCCACTTACCTCTCCGTCCGGATGGGCACTTGTCATAACGTTAACAAATGTCTGATTCGCGGCCATTGCAGATTGAAGAGAGGATAGATCTTTTCCTTGCATGGAGCCTTCAAAGTCAGAAGTAGTAAAGTTTCCTTTAATTGCGACTCCGTCCGACCTTTCAGTCTTCTCACCTGTTTTCAACAAATCAACTATTGTATCTGTACTTTGCCCGATTTTTCCCATAAATATTTGAGCGCCTGAAACATCTGCTATTCCAGTTACATTGACCGTGGATTTTATGCTGTCATCTTTTATTTTGAATGTGGCCACCCCTTCTGCTTTTGAATCAACGGGTGGAACTTGGTTATCTGCATCAAGTTTCGCTCTAAATTTGTTCTGGGCGTAGACGATATTCGAGTATGTAGTTGAGACAAGGAGCAACGATATAAGTGCACCAATTATTATCGCTAAATGTACTGTTTTGTTGTGTTCCATTAATAGAGGGTGACAACTGATCACATATAAAAATTCAATTGGTGGTGAATTGGGTAAAAAATCAATATTGGTTTGAGCCTCTTCTTGGATTCATCCGATCCTCATGTCTATCGTATTTGAACATTGCAAGCAACTGAACGAAATAAAAAAGATATCAACCTGATTCATACATATAAAATACAAAAAAGGAAAACGAATGACATATACTCCAAAAACCACTGGAACAATACGAACGAATGACCTGTTCACTCGCAAACAAATCCAAAAAATAGCAATCGATCAATAAAAAACACAAAAAACCCAACTCAAAAAACGCCTATTTGGGCCTGTGAAAAAGGCTCGTAATCAAACTGGTATAACGTAATTACTTACTTTATATAGTTAAAACGGTCGTGTGCGCGACTTAACCGGATAAATGCCAAATTTACTCACAACTTAAATATTTATTTCATAGGATTTTAACTATCATATTTTTTAAAGTTAGTTGATTTCCAAGGAGAAGAAGAAAACTGTTTATTTCTGAAATTAACATTCATAAATTCTTATAAAAATTGAAATAGCGTGCTAATAATTATCATCCTAATAATTGATGTATAACTTGAAATTTTCAAAATCGTCTGCAATTTACCTTCTTCTCATCTTTACACCGATAGCAGTATGTCTGGAATTTTTGCACGTTGGATATGTTATTTTATTTGTGGTAACAGCAATAGCGTTGATCCCTCTCGCAAAATTAATAGGAGATGCTACAGAACATCTATCCACTCATTATGGTTCAACTCTAGGTTCTCTTATCAATGTAACCTTTGGTAACGCTGCTGAAATAATAATCGCAGTAGTTGCCATCAATGCAGGATTACTGGAACTTGTAAAGGCTTCGATTACTGGTTCTATTCTGGGAAACATAATGCTTATTTTTGGTTTAAGTATGATTGCAGGAGGACTGCGACATAAAGAGCAACTATTTAATAAAGAGAATGCAGGATTGCAATCATCATTAATTTTCTTAGCGCTGATAGGGCTAGCAATTCCTACAATTATGTCAAGTACTATGCTCGAAGGAACAGATATTGAAAATCAATTAAAAATACAAATACTAAGTGACTCAGTGGCAGTCTTGCTGCTCTTCGTGTATGTTGTAGGTATTATTTTTACCTTTTTCACTCACAAGTATCTTTTTGTGTTGCCTCATAGTAACCCAGTTGAGCAACCAATGGAACGTGATCATAACCACTGGAGCAAGAGGAGGTCTTTTCTTATGTTGGCAGTAAGTATGGTTGGAGTTATAGTAGTAAGTGAGATTTTGGTAGGCTCCGTCGAGGAAACAAGTAAGGAATTTGGTTTTGGGGAAATGTTTGTAGGCGCAATTATTGTAGGTATTGTTGGTAACGCTGCAGAGCATAGTAGCGCAATTGTTCTTGCAAGAAAGGGAAAAATGGACTTGTCCATAGGAATAGCCGCAGGTTCAGGAACACAGATAGCTTTATTCGTCGTTCCTATCCTAGTTTTTGTAGGGATTGTACTTGGTCAACCATTTACATTAGAATTTACATTATACGAGTTAGCGACCCTGTTTCTTGCTGCTATCATCATGAACCTAATAGCGTTTGATGGGAAAAGTAATTGGTTTGAAGGAATAATGTTGACTTCGGTATACATAATAATTGCAATTGGATTTTTCTTCATAGGCTAAGAGTCAATAGTGAAAGAACTAGATTAAAATTGCACATTATGAAGTCATGCCAAAACTTAATTTCCCGGTTTGGGATATTAAACAAGATTAAATGATTATATTTTTTGCAAGTCCAATTGGATTAGGACATGCAACGAGAGATATTGCCATTTGCGAAGAATTAAAATCGTTGACTAAAGAGAAGATTTTGGTAGTTACTGGTCGTCCAGGATATGATGTTTTCTTCAACAATGGATATTCCGTTGAGAATGTCTATAGTCCTGAAAAATTTGATGTTGATAATTTAATGCACTTACACTCACCTTTAAAATGGCTTTTTAAGTATTTCATGTATTACAGAAAATGCAAACTAATTGCGACTGGTTTTGTGGATAGAAATAAAGATAGTCTAATAGTTAGTGATGAAGATTTTGCATCAATTGCCGTAGGGGAAAAAAAGAATCGCAAACGAATAGTAATTACTGATTTACTAGAAACTCACTTTGTTAAAGGAATATTTTCAACCATTGAATCTAGAATGAACAAATCGATGCAAAATATGCTAAGGAAATGTAACCGTGTTATTATCCCTGATAATGGAGATGATGTAGATAATATCTCTTATGTAGGACCAGTTGTAAGAAAATTGAGTACATCTGATAGGACCTTGTTACGTAAAAAACTAGGTATTGAAAAAAGAACAATATTAGTGAGTATTGGTGGTACTAACGCTGGACGCTACTTAATTGAAAAAACATTGACTGCGTATAAGAATTTGATATTAAAAATGGATATAGATGTATTGGTTGCTCTGGGACCTTCCTTATCTAAACTCGAAAACAATTATACCAATTATAGAAATATTGGATTTGTTGATAATTTACATGAATATGTTTATGCATCGGATCTTGTGGTTTCTTTAGCTGGAAGATCGACAATAGATGAATCGCGTGTTTACGGAACGCCTGGTATTTTCATACCTATTAAGGATCATTTTGAACAAGAACAAAATGCAATGAAATTGGGTTATACATATGACGATATATCAAGATTGGAAAGGTTAATGCAAGAAAAAATTGAAACTAGTAGACTTGATACGACCAATGTAAAGAATGGAGCCCCGATTGCTGCTAAGATTATTATGGACGTGTTACTATAATAAAGAACGATTCATATAAAGTTTCTTAATCGTTAAATCAAGTTCAAATATCACGACTTCTTTAACTTTATTTATGTAAGGCCTTCGGAGGGATTTGAACCCTCCTCGAGCGGTTTCTTCCAAGCAAAACCTCAATTTTGTTGTCCACAGCCGCCTATACTGACCAGGCTATACTACGAAGGCCGCTCAACATTGGTTTGATATGTTTAGAGTATATAACTGTTAGATAATGATTTTTATACTCTAATGATATCTTTTCGAACAACCACCATACCTTCAGCCTCCAACTTGTCGCCCAAAGCATTCATACCAATTGAGTCTCCTGCCAAGTGTCCTAATATTACTAGGTTGCCTAGAATAGCGCTTTCTCTTAATTTAATCAAATCGTTATAATCAATATGAAAATATAAAACTGTGGAAATTCCATTCTCAAAATAATTCTTAGCTACGTGAAATCCACCATTAGTTCCTGCTGCGATTACTGCAACCCATTTCCCTACATATGAATCTGGTTGTCCATAGGCAACTTGAATCTTCGTCTCCGCTTTTCTAAACTCTGGTATTTCTTCTAATGAAGTTATTAGTTCTGATACTAAATTTGGATTTTTGTTTTGAATCTTTTTAGAAATCACTCTTTTTGCATACTCATCACATGGTTGATGAATGTTTACTAATGGCATATCTAGTATCTTTGCAGAATCAATAGCAGAGGAGTATATTTGAGTATGATTCCTAATTTCGATTCTCCTCTTTAGATCCAAAATGGACGTTCTGGCAGAATTTTCTGAAATACCATTTTCCGTCATGTAATCAATATGCCTATCAATAACTTTATAGAAGTTAATAGCAGCTATACCAATTGGATGATGAGTTATCACTGCATCACAGCCTAAGTTCTTTGCTAGCATTAAATCTGCGGTTGATACATCAATCATTAACATTACCTTCTTAATGTTCTTACCGTGAACATGAACCGCAGTATCAGCAGGTACTGAGTTCCAGTTAACCATATCAAGTCCAATTTTTAAAATTTCATTAGTATCTAACATGTTGATTTTGCTTCTTGATAGATTTCTAATAATATAAAGAAGTTTTGGAACTAGGGCTGAATAAGCTGGATTTTAACATTTAAATGTCTTTGTGAGATTCGTTCTTGTATTATGAGTTGTTCTGATGAGTATATATCACATACAGATACACCAAACCTTATCCAAATCTCGCCTCTTACCAAGGCAAAATTAAAGAAGGCAAAATACGGTGTTTACAATCATTCTGCAGTTGAACTTTGTCATTGGACAAAAAAGTCTTTCTCCAATGAAGGAACCTGTTATAAGCACAAATTCTATGGTATTTCAACTCATAGATGTATGGAAATGACGCCAACTGCTATGAATTGTGAAAATAGGTGTATTTACTGTTGGCGTCCAACTGAATTTTATGATACTCTAGAAATGCCCGCAGATCTAGTTGATGAACCAGATATGATAATAAACAATTTGTTACAAGAACGTAGAAGGCTTATCGTAGGGCATTATGGTAACATAAAAACTGACAAGATGAAACTTGATGAATCACTTTTTCCTCAGCACTATGCAATATCACTTTCTGGAGAACCTACAATGTATCCAAAACTGCCAGGTCTAATCAAATATCTTAAGACTTTAAAGAATACAAAATCTGTTTTTTTGGTAACAAATGGTCAGGAGCCGGAAATGCTTCAGAGATTGATAGATGAAGACGCCCTCCCGACCCAGTTGTATCTTTCAACCAATGCATCAAATAAAAAAATGTTTATGATGGTTAACAGACCAAGATACAGAGACGCATGGGATAGATGGCATGAGAGTCTTGAGTTATTATCGGAGATGAACACTAGAATAGTGTTGAGAATGACCGTTATTAGGAATTTTAATGACTCAACAAATTACGTGGATGAATTTGCTGATATGATGAAAATAGGGAATCCGCATTTTATAGAGATAAAATCATATATGCATATAGGAATGTCCATACAAAGATTAGAAAGTTCCGATATGCTGGAAATGGATGAAATTAGGAATTATTCACATTTATTATGCAAATCATTAGATAGATTCTCCATTATGGATGAAAGTGAAATTTCAAGAATAGTAGTTCTTCAAAATCTCGAAAGGTTCACTGAGAGGTGGATTGAAGGATATGAGAAGCCACTTATGCAATGATAAAGACTGTTGTCAAATTGAATAATTTCCACGATACCACTCTGCGAAATGGTTCAATGCATGTGTCCTGTGGGATACTCTTATTTTGTTTGTGATACCCTGTTGCGCGTATGTAATTGAGGATCCTTCTGGGATAAATATTGGATCGTAACCCCAACCTCCTTTTGAAATATGATCACTTATAATGCCTCTAGTTTCACCGGAAAAGGTCAAATTGTTATTCCCGTCCTTGTATGCTACGACAGATCTAAAAAGTGCAAATCGATTTGCCTTGTTTGAAAGTAGATCTAATATTCCTTGATTTCCAATTGTTTCAAGAATATAAGAGGAATAAGGACCAGGAAATCCCTTGAGCAAATCGATAAAAAGTCCGGTATCTTCTACTATTAGCGGTATACCTATTTTTTCATACGCTTCTTTAGATTTTTTCAAGGCAATTTCCTCCAAACTATTTGATTGAATTTCGACAGTCTTAAACCTCACATATTCTATTTCGATGTTAAAATTTCTGAGATGTAGTAAAATTTCATTATATTTACTTTCATTAGTACTTGCAAATACTATTCTTCTCAATCTTAGAAAAAACCAATTACCAAAATAAAAGATTTAGCATGCATATAGACCACAAATTTAATTAGAAATCCTAATTTATTAGTATAGAGAACTTTACTTCACCTCAATATCAGAGATTATCTTGGTCCAATAGTAAATGTTTATTCATGTTTTATAGTTCTCACAATTTCTTACCAAAGGCATGTCAGCCTCGTTCGACCGGACCTATTAAAAAAGGTAGAATTCGTATTTAATCAAACACTTTTGCTTTATCTGCAGCTTTTCTTCCTTCTTATTCAACTATTGTTTTTGTATCGGAAATGTCTATTATATTCCCTCAGTCAGTCCATGATCCATCGCAGTTTTTGACATTCGGGATCCAAGAAAATACATTAAGACAAACCATGTATGCGAGGAACGTTCCCCAATTTCACACTATGAATAACTTCTATTTGATTTCAATTTGATCAAACTTAACTAGTCGAAGGTCTTTTATACTTCGCTTATGAGAGCGGTGTTTAGGTTGGCAGTGGAGGCCTAAGCTTCCAGTGTCTAGTAGCGCTAAAATTGTCAGTATTGTAGACGATGAGTTAGATTACTGAACTCTTTCACGATGCTGTATGTGGCAGTATCGATGGAGTATCTGTTGTGAGTTTTAATGATCCTGTAATTGCCTTGGAGCACTTTACACAGAATAAGGAAAGAAATGCTCTTGTAATTTCAGATTTAGAATGCCTAATTTAACTGGATTGGAATTATTAAAAAGGTAAAAAAATTTAAATCGAATGTCGGAACTATACTTGTAAGCGCTTACGAAGTTAGAGTACAATGTTGTCTTTCAACGTTACATGCAAGAAAGTATTATAGATTCGTTTATTGAAAAGCCTGTTACGATTAATCAGTTAAGCCAGAGGGTTAGAGATGAGTTCCAAGTTTATCAATTGGCAACAGAATCACAATTGAAGTAATGATGTGAAATCCTAATGCCATATTTGCAGGGTTGATGATCAGTCCAGTAGTCCCCCAGTATTGCGATTGTCAAAATCATAATTGACAATTTGATTATATTGTGCTTTAACATATACGATTTTAGGCTTCTATAATTTACATACAAGCTTTATTGCCTTGCTCTACTTTGTTAGGTCATAGTGCTCAAAACTAAAAAATGTAATTCACTTTTCAGTCGCATTTTTCTGCGGATTCACCCATCAGTGATTTTGCTTTTTGATTCAGCTAACCCTTTATAAAAATGCAATCAGAGACTTAGCCATCATATTCCTTACGTTTTCACAATACGTTAGAGTGTCTATATCTCCTGAAAAGAAACCATAAACGGTATCTATATGGATGCCGATCCACAGTGCACAGAATCAGTCGTGAAATCGCGAATAGTATAAGCGTTTGGATATATCTGATCATTGTCGGGTCCACCATTAATTCTATTGATCCTTCTGCATTGATCCCGCAATTCAGTGAATTAATTTAACAAATGTCACAATTAATATTCATGAGATGGCGTATCTTTTCCTTGTTTCTATTTTGTCAATTCTCTCCAGAATGTTTTCCAATTCCGTTGAGTTAACAGATTTATATCCGTCTAAAAATTCGTCAAAAAATTTAGAGGATGAATGGTGAAAAGTACTCCTCAAAATTTCCTTAAATAGTCTTATATCCATTGCCTTGTCTTCCATCCTGGTTGAATAGAAAGAGAGTCCCATATCTATCATGGTGATTTTTCTATTAACAATGAAATTCGCTGGAGTAAGATCCCCATGGATTGTGTTATAAAGATGAAGAGTGGAAACGAACTTTCCTATATCAAAACAAATTGCTGAGGTCAAAACCTTGCTTGCTCTTGTTCCTGAAATAAATTCCATGACTATCTCGGCACGAAAAGGATCAACGTAATAAATGTATGGCGTCCGTAAGCCAAAATCTTTTGCCAAATTAATCATTCTAGATTCACTAATAGTTCTTTTTCTTCTCAGATCCTGATCAAGCATCCTCTGTCGATATGCTTTTGGAATTCTAATTTTTGATATTGCCCTTTTATCATACCATTTAGTCAAGTAAATATTTGACTCGGCTCCTTTGAACAATAGTTTGACGTAATACTGCAATGATAATATAACCAAAGTTTGGAAATAAAAATGTGGCACCACAGGTAGATCCAAATCCGGGAGAAAAATTAGTTATTGAAGAAGATTGTTCTGAGGTGAAACTTGGTAGTGGGATACTAAGTTTAACCAATCAGAGGATTATTTTTGAAAAAACAGAAGGAAATCTAACCACTCTGAACAAAAAGATTGGAAATGTTTTATTGAATTCGACTCTGGATAAACTAGGTAAAGTCAATTCTGAAGGCTTGATACTTACTAAAGTAGTAGTAGAGATAGGTAACTCGAAATACAAATTCGGTGTATTTAACAGCAAGAAGTGGGCTAAAGAAATAGAATTACAAAAAACATTATTCAATAAGGATTTGTAGATAGTCATAACGGAATGCCTGAGAGTTTTTCAATCAAATTAAGAGAATCATTTTGTTCTTGCAGTGCGATCATTAGTGTGAGTAAGAATTTTCAATACATTGCAGTAATTCAGTATCTTCCTTTGAATTCTATTAACAGCATATAAAAATTGTGGTAGATTTTAATTTATCTGAAATTAATATCTGCAACTACATACAGAAGTGCTCATTCATCTTATTGCTTCCTATTGGCTCATATTCATATGCATATCTATTTTAGTTTTGTTACCCATATGAGACATCATCTTCATCACATCGTCTTTGGGTGGGATGATACCATATATTGGAGTATCACCAAAGTGATTGTTTGTTTTAGTTGCGTCTATTGATAATCCAATTACGTGATTGTTTGCTGCCTTTATCTCAATCGGTACTTGTTCAACGGGCCCGTCCTTTAGTGTTACTGTTACTGTTCCTTTGTATGAAGTAGAATTGTCTTGATTACTGATATCGCTCAGTGAGAAATTAGATATGGAATGTTTATGCATCGCAGTTCCATCCAACATGACCATGTAGATCCATGAATCAAATTTTGCAATATTTGTCTGATTGAAGCTGTCCGTGGTTTTATTTATGATATTTGTAAGCCAATGCCCAGAAAGAATCCATGAAGGTTCACCTTGTTCGTTATTTTGAATGCTTGAAATAGCACCAAATGCCATATCTTTGTATTTCTTTTCTTTGGTCGGATAGGCTTCACTAGAACTTAGAGAGAATGTGGCAGCTGCTATTGCTGCTGTTACAACTAAAAGTGCTATAAATAGAAATACACATTTCCGAAAGCAGTGTGTATTCGACATATGGAATAGATAAACTCAGAAATTATTAAAAGTTACCGGAACAAAATCGTTCCAAATATACATATGTTGATAAAACTTGTGCCTGTTAATCGAAATATCTTGATGACATGCTTACATTTAGGTTCTCCACAAAACATCCACACTATCGACTCTCCATGACTGGTCAACAGAGGATCTAGATATGTCTATAAAATTTTTCGATTTTAAATAAGACAATATTCCGGTCCATGCAATTTGTGCTCCATTATCTCCTGCAAATGTAATTGGACATGAATTGAACTTTACTTTGTGTCTTTGGCATGCCAGATTGAGCATACTGGAAAGTTCTTTGTTAGCAGATACGCCACCAACTAGTAGTAGTTCCTTTTTTTCAGTAGCAGATAGAGCTCTCTCAACTGCTTCTGTTATCATTGCAAATGCAGTCTGTTGAATTGAATAACACATGTCTTCATTTGTATATTTACTTGTTGAATTCAACCTCTTAGCAGCAGACAGTATCCCAGAAAATGTAACATCATTTCCCTTTATTGAATATGGTAACGAGATATAATTTTTGCATGATTTATGAGCCAATCTTTCTATTTCTGATCCACATGGCGAAGCTAATCCTAGGTGTCTGCCAAATTGATCCAGAAGTTGTCCTAATGTAATATCTAATGTTTCTCCTATAACGCGCCATCTTCTGTTATTAAATACCAATATCATAGTATGGCCCCCAGAGACTAAAAGCACTAAAGAATCCTTACTATCAGTTAGACTCATTCCAAGTTCAATATGTCCTAACGCGTGATTTACGGGAATCAATTTTATATCATAAAATGAAGATATTGAACGAGCAATGACGGCACCAATCCTTAAACAGGGACCAAGACCAGGACCAGCAGAATAAGCTACCAGGTCTAGATCTTTATATTTAATCTTGGATAATTGCAAAGATTTTTTCAAAACATCTATTGCTACTGATGCATGATGACGAGCTGCCTCCCTGGGATGGATTCCTGATCCCTCAGGAGCTTTGAAAGTATCCCTAACGTCAGAAAGAATATTAGGATATTTTTTAGAATCAGAGTACCTTATTACTGAACAAGCGAAAGTGTGAGCTGTACTCTCTATTCCAAGACATAACATTAGTATCACTTCCTGCTTGTTGCAGAGACAATTTTAATTACGTCATTATTTTTTAATTTATGATCAGCTCCCAACCTTCTTTTGCTTCTAACATCAATGGCAAAAAGAAAACCCTTTCCCAACTCCTCATGTACAGCGTGGGCCAAATCCTTTGCAGTTGATTCCTCATTTAGTAAATAAGCCTCTGGAAGAATATTGCCTTTTTTATCGCTTAACTTTGATTCATCTTCAACTGGATAGACTACAATTTTCTTCAGCAAATCAAAACACGCTGAATTTATTATTTCTTGAACACCTGTTGAACCATGCTTTTTAATAAAATTTGCAACAATTTCAAGCGCCTGTCTCTGTTTATCGCTTAATTGTGTATTCTCTTTAATTTCAAATGAATTATCTCCTGGAAGATAGTGAACAAATCCGTTCTTTACAGCTTTTCTTAATAATATCTCTAATTCAGAAGAACAGGCTATTACATGAGTGTGCTTTTCTATAATTTTTTCCAGATTATTTTGGGATGTTGAAACATCCGCCTTATTTGCTGCAATTACTACAGGTTTTACGATTCTCCTTATATTTTGACAAAAGTCAAATATTTCCTGTTCGTTCCAAGATTTAATTTTCTTGTTATGTAGATTCAATTTGTTCAAAACTTTATCTATAGCGAGCTCTGTCACTCCAAGTCCAGACAATCTCTTCTTCAATACCTGAGTTGTACTTAGACCTGAAGAATCAGGCTGTTTCATATTGTCCCCTTCTCTCTTAGTAATTGAAACAAGCCATAAATCAAATTCCTTTTCTACAAATCTTATGTCTTCAAGTGGATCTCCAGTACCAGGTGTCAGTGGCCTTCCTTCAGAATCGGTGGAACCCGAGATGTCTATGACATGTATGAGAGCGTCGGCTTGCCTTGCATCATCTAAGAACCTATTACCAAGCCCTTTTCCTTCATGAGCGCCAGGAACTAGACCCGCGACGTCGATAATTTGGATTGGTACAAATCTTATTCCATCAATGCAAATAGAATGAACTGGATTATCTTTGACCCCAAACTCTGTGCACACGCATTTTATTCTCACATGACAAATTCCAAGATTAGGTTTCACAGTTGTAAACGGATAATTCGCAATATTCACAATATTATCTGTTGAAGCAGAGAAAAAAGTAGACTTGCCTACGTTCGCCTTACCAATTAACCCTATGAGCACTCATAATGATTATTAAGATTCATAATTTAAATTGTGTTTTCACACAATAATTATTCCCAGACTTAATTATTCCCACACTTAACAAAAACAAAAATATAAAGAAACGAATGTGAGTCTAGCCATACCATTATTCAAAATATGAATTAAGTATTTATTTTTCGATTTAAATCAAATGTTTGCAGACTAGAGTTACCGAATAAGTCAATACACGAATTAATTCATATAAACGATTTTGAAAAATATGACGTGAGAGATGTTTTACATGGATTGGTTGATGAGCTGGATAAAGAGCAGGTAACAGAAATTTTACACAATGTACTAACTGAACTTTACGCAAAGCTTAGATCCAAGAGTCAGTGCTGATTCGTTTCAATTAACATAACAGAACCCAAAAAGGCCATTAATTTAACTTTTCTAGCTTTGCGAAACGCCGTCTTGGCATGTTACGAGATTATTGATATTACTTGTCAGACAATAAGTTATCTAGTAATAAACAAACCTATAAAGAATATTTATTATATCTATTACACCGGTATGTCGAGGCCAGTACTTACAGCAGGTTTTGTCACATCATTAGTCATAATATTTGTATTTTCATTTAACACTGTTTCTGGGACACAGGATGATAACAAGACGACACTTTCAATATTATTTAATCAAATAGGCCAACAATCTAATGCAGGGAGAGTTCTGATAGATCATGCCCTTGATGTTTTAAAAAATGAAACTGGTGCCGAAATAAGTGTAAAGTATATAGAATATCCTTACAACTCAACAAGAAATGAAACAATTCGCTTAATTTCTAATCAAACTCCGATTGACATAATTTTGGTAGATCAGATATGGCTAGGCGAATTTGCACAAAAGGGATTCCTCACTGACCTGACAAATTACACCACACAACGGTGGAACAGAGACGGACAAGCAGAATGGTATTTCGAAAATTGGGAAGGTGGAAAGTCGCAGGGGAAAATTTATGGTATATGGGCTTGGACAGACATAAGGGGCATATGGTATTGGAAGGACATGCTAGATGAAGTCGGTGTCGATCCGAACTCACTAAAAACATGGGATGGATATATTGCAGCAGCAAGGAAACTTAATTCAGTACTTCAGCCTAAAGGAATAGAAGGGGTTCATCTCACTGGAGCTGGACATTCGCCAGATGTATGGTATCCTTATCTTTGGATGCTTGGTGGAGATATCCTAGAGCGGAGAGAAGGACACCCCACAAAGGGTACTTACTGGTTTCCTGCTTTTAATAGCTCTGCTGGTTTGAAATCACTTTCCTTTATACAGGATCAAGTTAATGCAGGAATAAAACCACAGAAGGAGCATTATTGGGGTAAAGAGTTTAATGACAGGAAGTTCGCAGTTATGATAGAAGGATCGTGGCTTCCAAGTTTCACGCAGAAACTAATTCAAAATTCTGGGGACAGAATCGAATTTGAAAAACGAATTGGGTTTCTTCCCATGTTTCCAGTCCCTGTTGAAGGTAACCAAAACTCTACGTTAATGGGTGGATGGGAATTTAGTATTCCCAGTACGTCTCTTAACAAAGCGCTGGCATGGAAATTGATAACGATAATGCTGGAACCAAACATACTTGCTCCATGGTTAGAGCAACATGGTTTTCTTCCGACCCAAATAGAAATAGGAGAAGAAGGACCTCGCCCCCATACATCGGCTTATATACCTTATTATGATAAGATGATTTCTGCTATACCACTTGGAGAAGCCAGACCAAGTATTCAAGAATATCCAAAGATTGCTCATTATATTAAAGAGGCATTAGACGCAGTTTATTATGGTACACAGGCTCCAAAGCAAGCGCTAGATGAAGCTGCCGCAAAGTCTGCAAAATCTTTAGGATGGTAAAGGTAATATCTTGACGGACATATTTGAATTAAACACTCTTTGAAAATTAGCGTTATCCTTTAGGGATTGGTCGGATTCGAAGCCTCGGTTCGTATTCACATATGAAGTGATTTCATTTAATAACATAAAACATGTGGTAGGATATTGATTTTGATATAAGACTCGACAGATTTTCATAAATTAATGTTTTGAGTTTTGGGAATCTGATTGATAAACAGTTTCAAACAGTTTCCTTAAACACAACATTTAATTTCTTTTACTATCATAATATTTATCCTTGGCAGGCATTTTTGCAATTACAAATCATACAACAGATAAAGAAACCCTAATGTCATATTTCATTAATTCGTTACAGATGCTACAACATAGAGGGAAGGCGTATTGGAAGATAATTATTGATAATTTAGTCTCTAGTGGTATCGGTCCATTCCCTACTGAAGGATCAATTCTAAAGATCGCAGATAATAATAGTAACCTTCGATATTTAGTAGGATTAGGTTATTTATCCAAAAGAACCCCTAGATTTAAAAGTATGAATAAAATTAATGTAATTCTTGATGGTTTCTTCGTAGACATTGAAAAATTGCATCTGCATCCACTTGTAGGGGACGCAGCAAGTGCTGATTCACTGGCAAAGATTTATAGCATCTTCAAAAAATTACTGGTAGATAAAGAAAATCCAGAAAAAGCCTGTGAGTTTTTGGACAGACATTTAAGAGGAAATCTTACCATGATGTATGATGGAAAAATCTATTCATATCGAGATTCTACTGGTTTCAAGCCACTTGTAAGCGGCACCGATAGAAACAACTCAATTTCTATAATAGCTTCGGAAAATTCCCTGCGTATTCCTTTTCCCAACATGAATTTTCAAGATGTAAAACCAGGACAGTTAATCAAAATGGATACTGAAAGTGGTCAACAAAAGTTACTATCTCTTCCTACAACAAGGACAATGATAGATCCATTTGAATTTATAAGAGAATCTCATGTTACTGCAACCATACACGGAAAAGGAATCTATGAGGTTAGAAAAAAAATTGGAAAAGTGCAGGCTGATTTTCTTTCAGGACATTCTGACATTGAGATTGAAGCCGCCTATGCAGAACCTGATTATCCCCGACCCATGACACTTGGTTTTAGTGCAGAATACCGGAATCACATACCAAAATTTGACTTGGGTGAGGCTATAATCAATGATAGATATGATGATTCTGATCGTATGATAGACTTTTCTGAAAATATAAGTAAGAATAAAATGATAACTTCCGGAAAATCTTTAAAATACATTCTTAGACATAAAATTAGCCATAAAAAGATTGGTCTAATTCAGGGAACAATTCAAACGGGCATTACTGCCAAAGAAACCATTTATTATCTGAGAAAAGTAGGTGTTAAATCGGTCTCTGTTATTGTTAGCTATGTTCCTACAGTAGACGGACGCCAAGTTGGCCTTTACACCCACAATAGAGAATTGATTGCTCACAAATATATTGGACAGGTACCCTCTCTTGAGGAACTAAACATCAGGATTTCTAGAGAATTAGGTGCTGATAGAGTATTTTATAATTCTCCTTCTATTCTCTCCAAAGGTATCGGGATTTCGGAATATAATTTATGGTTTCCTGAATGGGTACGATTTTTAGAATATGACAAGAAATGAGATTTAAGCGCGATACTGATCTAAAGCATTGGAAAGATGATCCAGTTAAGAAAATAACAATATTGAAAAAGTTACCAGTTGATGGGAGAGATGTAATTAAGTTTGAAATAAGGCAATATACCCACCATTGTTCCTACCAAAGATATCATACAATTTATACTATTTATTTGGAAACCAATAATAGTAAAATTGAAACAAAGTACAACCAAGGGATTCAAATGAGTGATAATGATATTGAGAGCATAGCTTACTGTATTACTAATTTGAACGGCGTTTATTCAACAATAAATCGATTGCTTTTAGAATTGGACAACTTCTAATGTTATGGCTCGAATGAACTAGCATTTCCCAAAGATGCGCTCATTCTTCAATAATCACCAATTTAATGCTCGACTCCATAATGAAGATTATCTAATAAAGATGACAAATCCAACTAAAATCGATTCAGATATTTATTTTGTAACTATACCACAGTGCAGGTATTATCTTTATTTATTTAGTGAAAAACTGAAATATTTAGAAACATTTCATAGAAATCAATAATTTAAATAATTATTTTGGAACTACTTTGAATTTATTTGGATCATTAATGATACAAATTGAAGTAAGGTGTAAAAAAAAGTTGACCAGAATAACTATTTGACTTTTTACCTCTCAAGCTAGCATAAAAGAGGATGTGCTACTTTGCAAAATCAACCCATATACCTTAAGGCCATTACTCTCAAAGACATTAGTGATGTTGATTCCATTAAAAATGATGCAAAAAAGCACATGATTTTGATAGTGCGAATAACACCTATGGCCCAGAAGGATATTGAAACATTACGAAAGGCTATAGACGATTTATATAATTTTGTCAAATCGGCAGGAGGAGAT
Source organism: Nitrososphaeraceae archaeon (assembly GCA_036280615.1). Classification (GTDB taxonomy): domain Archaea; phylum Thermoproteota; class Nitrososphaeria; order Nitrososphaerales; family Nitrososphaeraceae; genus TA-21. The sequence goes on along the minus strand of DASUQJ010000123.1, from coordinate 26,768 downwards.
ATTGCGAGATTAGGTGAGGAACGAGTAGTGATTACGCCGCCAGCTGTGAAGATATGGAAAGGAGTACATGACCTAAAGTAAGTTCTCTAATATTTCACAACACTTTGATTGATTCTTGAACCAGTGGATGAAAACTCTGGATCTTAAATATCTTGTTGATGGAATTTGAAAAGTTTTGACATTTTTTACCTTCTCCATGATTAGTTATTACTTTCTTTAATTTTGGTTTCAACCGGTTTATGTATGCTAATAACTGATTGTAATCACTATGGATACTAAATCCTGGTATCACATGAATATTACACTTAATTTCAAGATTTTTACCCTCTATAGTAATATTACGTTCCCCTTCGTGGAGTAATCTTCCAGGCGTCGATTGAAATTGCTCGGAAAGTAGTATAACCTTACTCAGAGGGTCATTAGCTATTTGACTCAAATATGTTACTGATGGCCCATCTGTAAGCATTGAAGATGGACATAATATTATTGATTTCTCCCATTTGACAGATGGCTCTAATTTCACAAGGCTGTTAATAAAAAGAGGATCTCCAATTTGGTCAATTATTCTCTGTTTTAGGGGTTTTGATAAATAGTCCGAATACATTTTGTAAAAATTAAACATATCCAATATATTTTCATCCACAAAAATGTTCTCAGGATTTATCATTTTGACACTTCTTAACATTCCCAATGTCACACATATTTCTTGCGATTGACCAAGAACTGGGACAGGTATCAAGAGTCTTCCACCCTTGTGAATAGTTGAATTGATACTTTTGGCCAAGTTTTCTTCTGCTATATCTCTCGTAACGAATTTATCATCTCTGTTTCCATTTGTACTTTCTATTACCAGTGTTTCTGCTCGCGGGAAATTCCAAAAAGCATTATCCACAGTATTCAATCTTCCAAATTTTAAATCGCCGGTATATACAATATTGTGGTCCCCATTTCCAATATGCAAGTGAGTGGAGGCAGAACCAATCATGTGTCCAGAATTTGCGAATGTTATTCTAACGTCCGGAGAAATATCGGTCACTGCGCCAAAATTTAGAGGTATCACATGAGTAATTAGACTTTCTATATCTCTTGTTGAGTATAAGGGTTCTTTGGAGCTTGAAACATAATCCTGCAATACTGATATCATAATTGGGAAAGTTGGTTCTGTGCAGTATACAGGGCCATCATAACCATATTTGCATAAAATTGGAACAGCTCCGCAGTGATCAAGATGTGCATGTGAAATAATAACTGCGTCAATTTCATCCATGCCAATCCCATAAATATCTAGTCGCGGAAGTATGTCTGTATCTGCATCTTTATAACACTTAATCCCAAAGTCCAATAGGATCTTACTTTCATGAGTAACGATCAACATTGCGCTTCTTCCAATTTCTGAAAAGCCTCCTAAACATACTATACTAGCTTCTTCGGAACCAGACAGTTTTTGTCTAAATATTTTTTCGCCAACTCGTTTGTAAAAAGACATTCTTTCTTCAGATAAATTGTGTAATATTTCATTCACATTTTTGACAAGCGTCAAATTTCTTGGAGCTCGCCTACACATTAATTTCCAACCTGTTTTTTCAACCAGAGCAATTTCTAATTGACTGAGTTCTGTTTGAGTTCTAAAATCGTCAACAAAAACCGTAGCCTCTCCTAGAGCAGGATCAAAAAAAATTTCAGAGATACTATTTGGGTAGGTACAGCTAGAACGAATTATTTGATTAACAGATTCTTCAGAAGCTCTAATCGAGATATCAGTTCTGATAACTATTCTTTTCTTTATAGAATTCACCATTTTAGAAATTATTTCTTGATTCTCCAAAAGTACCGTAGGTTTTCTTGAATACAGTACAATAAAGGGTCCTTCATATTCTATTTTAGTTATTTCAGAATCTGACGGGATGTTATTTAGAATTGCAGCAACAATGTTTTTGTTTCGTTCTTCATCCTGTACTCTATCATACATATCAATATTTCACTAGACTATATTCTCTTCATTTAGAAGTTTGTATATTGGAGTGTATAACGAGCTAAATAAAGGTTCTCAAATCATCTATTCATCCTACACCATCTTCATGCTGCTGAATTTAGAATAAAATTAGTTTTTCTTATCAATATTCTTCCGATTTGATTTACAAAGCGATAGAAATAAAATGAAATACAACAAATGTATATCAATACGAATTGACATCGGAGCCAAACCACTTAATGGAACTACCAAGAAAGATACTGATTGGTAACGATGTAATCTACCAACTTGGATCATTTATAAGAGATCTAAATGATAAAGCAACGATAGTTATAGTCATTTCTGGAAATATAGTAAGAGCTAGAGTTGGAAAAGAATGTGTAGACGCTCTAGATAGCTCCTCTTTGAAGCATAAATGGATTGAGACTCCAAATGCTTCGATGAATGATATCAATTCTTCTCAATCAATCATAAAAATAGAACAACCCAATTTTATTGTAGGTGTGGGTGGAGGAAGATCAGTAGACGTTGCAAAAATGATTTCTTTTAATCTCAATATTCCATTTATTAGTGTCCCGACTTCGGCCTCACATGATGGAATTTCAAGCCCATTCGTCTCTATCAGGGGTAGTGACAAACCATATTCATTAAAAGCCCATGCGCCAATTGGTGTTATCGCAGATACTAGGCTCATTTCTGAAGCTCCGTATAGACTTCAAGCTAGTGGTTGTGGCGATCTAATTGGAAAAATCACAGCTGTTAAGGATTGGGAATTAGCTAGGGATGATAATAATGAATACTTTGGTAGCTACGCTGCCAACCTTGCAAATATGAGTGCAAAAATAATTATAGAAAATTCTAATAAATTGGGCGATCGTGCCCACATAAGAACAATTGTGGAGGCCTTGATAAGTGCGGGGGTTGCCTCCTGCATTGCAGGAAGTAGCAGACCATGTTCTGGCTCAGAACACTTGTTTAGTCATGCCTTAGAATATGTATCAAAAAGTAATTCCGGTTTACATGGGGAACGAGTAGGCATAGGTACAATAATTATGTCAAAGGTTCATGGCTTAGATCATGACATCATAATCAAGACTTTAAAAAATATCAAAGCTCCCACTACAGCGAAGGAAATTGATGTAACTGAGGAAGAAATCATAAAATCATTATTAATAGCTCAATCCTTGAGACCTGAAAGGTATACAATTCTTAACAAAATTAAGATGGATCAAGACTCGGCAAGAGCAGTTGCAAAGTCAGTCAGCGTCATCTAGCTAAATATGGAAAAGAAGTTGGATCGGAACCGAGTCTTAATGGCTCCAAAGGATTTTATTTCTTTTGAGTTCTTGGTTCGTCCTTTGTCTTTGGTTCGTCCTTTGTCTTTGGTTCGTCCTTTGCCTTCGACGGCGGCGTAGATTTATTGTAAATCTCTAAAAATTTTATGCTTTGTACAGAAGGAATGAATTTAAATAAATCACCAGATATTGCCTTCTTAATAACCTGGAGTCCATCAATCAAAAAAGCTTCTTCAGGCAAAGAAATGACAAGTTCAGGTTTGTTAAAGGTTATTGAAATCTTCTCACCTTCTACAAGAAGTCTCCTCTTGACAAGAGATGATGCTTTCTCTTCATCGGTTTTTAAGACCTTTAGAATATTGACATTGTAATTCAGTGTTTTTCCGGCTAACCTATGGTTAAAGTCAACCTGAACGCGCCCTGAACCGATAAACCTTACAAACCCTCTTCTATCGTCTATGTCAACTACATCTCCAGCCTTTATTTCATCAGCCTTATCACCAAATTTTCTTTGTGGTATCATCCTTACCTTATTCGGATCTCTCATGCCAAATGCCTTGTCCGGAGTGATATCAACATTCAAATTATCACCGAGGTTTGCAGTCGTTAGAATTTCGTCAAGTCCTTTCAATACCCATCCTTCTCCTATCGAGACTAATCTAGGTTCATATTTTATGCTAGGATCATAGAGATTAGATTTCTTCGCATTTTCTTCTACAGTAGTCTCAAAAATTTCGTCTGAATCCTTTACTTTAGCAGTATAGTCTATAAGAATGAGTGATCCTTTTTCCATTGTCACGAAATTTGCTGTCGATTTACCATAATATTAAGCTTAATAACTAGTTCCTATTGACTCAGTACATTGTTGGCTACTGACAATCCATCCTTTATTGGCGGCACGCCCAGAATTGACATTGATGATGAGATAGCAGAAAGAGTTCTCATAACATGGTAACTACTTACTTCGCCCATACATCCTACTCTAAAAACTTTTCCCTTAAGTTCCCCAAATCCACCCGCTAGTAAGACCTTGAACTTAGTTGAAATCAATTCTCGAAATTTCTTATCATCAATACCGGGAAGATAATTTACGGCTATAACCACATTGCTTCTGGAATCAGCATTTGCGAATGGTGTAAAACCCAAAGCTTCTAGTCCGGAATAGAAGGCATTAGCACACTTTCTATGTCGATTAATTCTATTTTCCATTCCCTCTTCGATAATGATATTTAATGCCTCCTGGTAAGCATAGAAAAGACTCACAGCAGGCGTGAAAGGGGTTTCAAAACTGTCGTTATAATACTTGAAATATCTTTTTAAATTCAAATATTGACTTGGGGGAGGATTCTCAATCATGTATTTTTTTGCCTCCTTGCTTATTGAAATGGGTGCAATTCCTGGAGGAGCTGCTAACGCTTTTTGAGTTGCTGTAAAACATATATCCACATTCCATTTGTCAACTGGTAGCTCATCACCACCCAGAATTGAGACTGCGTCTACGACAAAATATGCTCCATGAGCCTTACAGATATCGCCTAATTTGGATAAATTTCTCAAAGTCGTACCTGTAGAAGTCTCATTATAAACAACGTATAATGCTTTAATATTAGAATTTTTTTCAAAAGCCTCTTCTATTTTTTCTATTGGGGGGTTTTGCCCATAAGGTGAATTTATCCTAATAGTTTTTCCTCCATAGTTTTCTATAAGATCTGCAAGTCTAGTACTAAATTCTCCATTTACGGGTATAATCACTACGTCATCTTTTTTTATAAGATTTATAACAGAAGTTTCGACAGCTCCTGTGCCTGAAGTTGTGAGAACTACAACATCATTTTCGGTTTCAAACACCGTTTGTGTCTTATTTACAATATCTTTGTATAATTTTCTAAAATCATCACTTCTATGGTTTATCATGGGTGTTAGCATTGCATTTATAACTCTATTAGGAACATTAGTTGGACCTGGAAGCATTACAAGGTATTCCAATTACATTCAAGAAAAGATTAGAGCCAATATTTATAATTACGTAAAAATTTGGAAAGAGAAATAAATGATTTTATTTTGCATTAATTTATGCTTAAAGAACGTGCGAGAAATATAATTGATACTATAGCTGCCACCGGATTTAACGCATTGATGGTTTTCAAACCAGAAAATATTTTCTATCTGACAGGTTTCTGGGGCGAATCCATGGCCATATGTACCCATGATGAGATTAAATTATTTGTTCCCAAGTTAGAAAGCACCAGGGCTTTTAATGAATCCAAATACTCTGAAATTATCACTACTGAACGTGGGGCTGGACTGATAAAGTCAGTAATACCCTATTTATCAAAATACAAATTCTATTCTGACTGCAGTGATTATGAAACAGTTCGATCTATTTTACCATATACGGATAACAGTAAATTTGTCATAGATGAATGGCCATATCGTAATGCAAGAATTGTCAAAGATGATTCTGAAATTGGGAAAATCAAGGAGGCATCACGTATTATAGACAAACTCTATGAAATGTGCAATGACGAAATAAAGAGAGGGCTTACGGAAAAACAATTGCAGGCAAAGTTACTTTACGAAGCCATGAACCTTGAAGGAACATTTACATGTTACCCATATACTCTGAATCCATTCATAATTGCTGGTGGACCTAATAGCGCTCTACCTCATTTCGAAACATCAAATAGAGAATTTATTGATGGGGATTTCATTGTCGTTGATTTAACTCTGCGATATAATGGGTATATTTCCGACGCCACTCGTACATTTGCATTAAACAATGTAAGTCCTGAGATGCGTGAAGTGTATAACCTTGTTAAGAAATCTCAACAGCAGGGACTCGAGTGTGTAGAGGAAGGGGTTGAATGTGGGAAAGTGGATGCTGCTTGCCGCAATCTGATATCAAATAGAGGATATGGTGACAATTTTATTCATTCTACAGGACATGGGGTTGGCTTGGAGGTTCATGAACAACCATGGATTCGTCAAAATGAATCTAAAAAATTATCAAAAGGCATGGTTGTTACTGTCGAACCTGGGATCTACATAAATTCAAAGTTTGGTGTCAGGATTGAGGATACGATTGTAGTTAATGAAAATACCAACGTTACCGATTTGACCGTAACCAAATTTACCAAAGAGTTACTAATCTTGTGATCACAAAATAATCAATCAAGGTATCTTTAGCTTTTTGCAAACAATCTTTATTAAATCTCTAGCAATTTCCTTCTTTGATTCAAGTGGGATATGGATTATATCCTTTTCTTTATCTATTATGTAGGCCTCATTTGTATCAGATCCAAAATCACATCCTTTCCTTGAGAGATCATTGGCTACGATTAGATCACCATTACACTCATTAAGTTTAGCAAGAGCTCTCTTAATTAACAATTCCTTTGAAATTCCATATTCCGCTTTGAACGCCACCAGAAAAATTTTACTATCAAATTGTTTTATTTTATCGACAATTTTTGTGGTTGGAACAAGTTTAATGGTTTTAGTTCCATTTCGAGTATCCATTTTGTTGGGCCTTTTCTTGCTTGAATGTTTTATCGAAAAATCTGCAACGGCGGCGGCATGAAAAACGATATGCTGTTTTTCATTCAAAATTCTTTCTTTCACAACCTTTAACATTTCCTCAGTAGTCCTGATTCGTATAATGTTCATTCTTGGATCATCTGGAATATTCAAAAATCCATGTCCATAAACGAAAGTTACGTTGAAGCATTTATCTAGGCATTGTTGTGCTATATTCAGTCCCATTTTTCCTGAACTTAAATTGGTCAAAATTCTAACTGAATCAATATATTCAACTGTAGAACCGGCTGTTACCAAGACATTAATTCCAGATGTCATTTTACCTTTCTTTATTCCAATTTTATCAATTACAAATCGTACTATCTTTTCGGCAGAAATTACTTTTGCTTTATCCTCTGTTATAGATGGTTCTAGTATCGATACTCCTAATGACTTTAGTTTCTTGACATTTTCCGATATAATGATATTTTCATACATGGCCTCATGCATTGCGGGAGCAATTACAATGGGTATTCTTGATCCAAAGGCTACACTCAGGACAGTTGTTACTGGATTATCTTCTATTCCGTGAGCAAATTTTCCCAAAGTGTTAGCTGTGCAAGGATATACAACGACAAAATCTGATTTACCGTAATTGGCAAGAGCAATATGTTCCAAATCTGATGTTAGTTCTGATACAGTTTTGTTTCCCGTGGCCCAATTCATTATTTCCTCTGTTAGTAACCTGGATTTGGTTGATTTTGACATCACCGGATATACCTCTGCACCATTGCGCATCAACATTCTACTAAGATCAATAGCTTTGTACGCAGCTACACTAGCAGTAATGCACAACACAATTTTCTTTCCTTTCAGAATATTGCTATGAATACCTATAATTTCTTTTGATATATGTTGCTTATTTTGAGAATTCTCATTTGAAATATTCATATCAAACACTTTTTAGCATTTTTTCTAGTCTTGCAAATTCTTCTTCCTTCATATGATACATATGTTCTTCCTGTGGGAACTTTCCTGATTTAACTTCATTCTCGTATACTTTTATCGCATCAAATATTTGATCTGACAAATTGAGGTATCTTTTTACAAATTTAGGTTCTATTTCTTTGTACAATCCTAACATATCGTGGATAACCAATACTTGTCCATCAACGTAAGGTCCACAACCTATCCCAATTGTCGGAACATTCACATTTTGAGTTATCACTGACGCTACTTCGCTTGTAACTTTTTCAAGAACGATGCTAAAAACTCCCGCTTCTTCTAGAGCCTCAGCTTCGCTTATTAGTTTGATTGCATCTTCGGCTGTTTTCCCCTGTGAAATATAGCCATGATGTAGTGGAGTGGTCTGAGGTTTTAATCCTATATGTCCCATTACAGGAATACCAAGGCTAGTCAATATTTTGACAATTTCAACAACTTCCAATCCGCCCTCTAACTTGACGGCATCGCAACCACATCTTAAGAATTTAAGAGCATTTCTAATTGAAATAGACGTTCCCATTTGATAAGATCCAAAAGGCATGTCAGCAACTACTATTGGTCTTGTTATTGCATTTACTACTCCTTTGCAAAATGTCAACATTTCGTTCATTCCTATTTTTCTAGTCGAATCATATCCCAGCATGACAGTTGCTGCACTATCACCTATCAATACCATATCCAAATCAGTCTCATTACAAATACGAGATATGGAATAATCGTACGACGTTAACATTGTTATTTTTTCTTTATTTTTTTTCTTATTCAGAATTTCAGAAATTGTTAGCTTTGATTTTTTTTGACTTCCCATTTCAAATTCCTCTTCTTATCAATAGCAACGATTTGTGGATATTTTCTTTGTTATCAAAATTCTTAATCTGTTGCAATAAGTACGATTTATCTCTCTTAACTAATTGTTCTGAGATCTTTATCATATTTGGTATCGCACGTACAATATTATCAACAATAGTAACATCAGAAGCCATTGCAGTACGTGAAAGGGGATTTAGATCTACAGAAATTACCTTCTTGCCCATTTTCACTAGACTTTCTGTTCTATCACCATCTTCAAGTGCAACAAAAATAGTATCAGATTTCATTATCCCACTCTTATCAACATATTTGCGATTACTTGATATACCATTAATAACAGATTTTAATTTGGTGTTCAATCCCAATAACTCGGTTGCGTTTTCTTTTCTTAATATTTTTGCAATTGCATTGGATCTAGCCGTACTCTTATGAAAAAGGTTTACCTCAAATCCTGATTTAGTAAGATTACTCAATATAACTAGATCTCTCGCACATAACGCAGCCGTGTTACCATTGATAGAAATAATTGAGTTTTTTGATAGCAATAATGAACAGACAGCTGCTTTCTCAGCGTCGTACGCATATCTTGTGGTCCTTTCGCCCAGTAAATAATCAAAGGTCTCTCCTCTACCATGGGCAATCAATCCTTGTGGAACAACAATTCCCTTCCTAAAGCCCTCAACCAATTTTTCTCGTATGATGAGCGATTTTGCTCTTGGATGAGTCGATGGAATTTCATGAATCATGTTTTCTAATTAATCTAGCACCTTCATTTTCAATATCAGAAATAAATAACCTTGCAGAGAAATTTTTTGAAACCTTTCTTAATTCTTCTAGCTCATTTTCTTTCACGATTGTGAAAACGGTCTGTCCAAATAGAGCCACACTACTGTAAAAGCCATTTTGTAATAAGAGGTCCATCAAGTTATTGCAGCTTTTATTTACGAATCGCAATGATTGTGAAAAGTCGTAAGATAGTTCTAGGAAATCTATAATATTTTTTGTTTTGAGTGTCTTTGCCATCATTTGGTTACATTCATGGTTTGAAAGTCTTCCAATACTTTCAATAAAATACCGGGTAAAAATAGGAGAAAAGCAGAAAATCGCAACTTTGGAATTATTTATTTTTATTACACTTGTTTTTCCGATACCTGGGGCACCACCCTTTAATCTAATACATAATCCTCCATAATACTCTGAGAGCACCGTTCCTAAACCGGTCCTACACTCTATTTCTGCTCTATGAGCAATCTGAGCTGATTCCATATCTGAAAGACCCAAAGAAAGAGCATGATTGAGTGCATACGATAGACTCAATGCTGCAGACCCACTCGTACCAATTCCATAGCCAATTGGTACTCCAACTTCATGATTTACTTTAACGAAGTAATTCTTACTTGCTCTTTTCAGGAATTCATTTATTACGAATTTTGAAACTAATGCATCTTTGGAAATAGCCCCATTGATACAAATTGTAAAATTATTTTTCTCACTACGATAAAGCTCTACTGTGCTCGTAACTCCCTTGCGAACGGAAATCCCAGCTCCCAGAGAACCACGTTTCAAGACTGATTTATCTTTGATTTCGCTATAAAATCCTGTTATGTGACTCGGACTAAATGCCTTTCCGATAGAAATCGCAGGAGTAATTTCTAGAGTCATTTGGATCGTAATATAATATTTCGAAAAATATAAGAATAATGTTTAATTAATTTATATACATTTAAATTAGTATGTTTCAGAGCGAACGACGCTTGCAAAAAATTGGAAGCAGCATACTTATGTCATTACCAGCTGAATGGATAAAGACGCTTGGTCTGAAAAAGGGAGATATTTTATCTATTGAAAATAACGATGACAACTCTATTACTATATTTCCAACCAGTAACAGAAATAGTCAAGCCAAGGAAATAGCAATTCATCTCCTTGATCTTTCACATGAAAAATTGATTAATCAGATTTATGGAGCATATCTCTTAGGGTATGACACCATAAAGATTGTCGGAAGAACTCAGATCGATTTTGAAAATCGAGAAATAATAAAAAAAGCAATGAGAAATTTGATTGGGCTTGAAATTGTTGATGAGGATGGCCTAAATATGACCATTCAGTTTCTCCTCGATGCGCACTCCATGAACATCTCTAAAATATTAAAGCAAATGAGCTCCATCGTGAGCGGTATGCATAAGGATATAGTTAATGCCATGAAAACAAGTGACAGTGAAATCGATCTTCTTGTAAGGGGCAGAGATGATGAAGTAAATAGGCAATATTTCCTCATTGTACGATTGATTAGAACCGCAATGATGGATCGCAGATTAGCTTCTAGTCTGGATCTCAGTAATATCGATATTTTGGATTATAGAATTGCGGCAAATCATTTAGAAAATGCAGGGGATTTTATTTCTAGATTATCTTCCCAATTATCAGGTTTTTTTGATAAAATAAAATATGAAAAAATCATTGAGGCAAATTATTTGATTTTGGAAATGCAAGAAAAGTCCATTTCTGGGTTCATCACTAAGGATACTGAAAAGTCTTCTCATGTAGTAACTCTCTTCAATAAGTTCGATGCGATATCTACCTTCATTAAGAATGATTATGTCAAGCTAGAAGGAAATTATCAATCTGCGCTAAAGATCATAAATATAATATACACAATGGATGAGATAGCTAGATGTTGGGTTGATATCACCGATTTAATAAAACCAGTTTATTCTATTAGGTAGAAAGAGTTTTGAAGCGATTCATTTGTGCATGAATGTTTGATTCGAGATTACCTTTCTAACTTTTTGATTACATCATCAAAGTATCTCAATGGCACAATTTTTACAGTATTGTATGAAGAAATTCCTACCGCAATACTTAGTTCTTCGATATCGTGTGCATTTTCTGCTTCCAAAATAATAACCCATTGATGTTCAAGAACTGACATGTAAAAAGCAACAACTCTTTTCACATTAAATCTTGAAATATTTGTTTCAATTTTCTTTTTCATTTCTTTAAAAATTTTTTTACTTTTTTCATTGTTTAGGGGACATGATTCTGGACTGTGTACCGCGAATACTCCAAACAGTGAATTTTTGTTCGATTCCATCTGGTCTTTTATCAATAGTGGACACTTAAATGAGTTATCAAGGGTTCAAAAGAATTAACCTTAGAGTCGGTCGGACAATATTAGAAAATGTGTTTATCATGATTCATTATGGTTATGAGTGCCGCACTTTTTGCAGCAAATTCTGCAGTCCTTTCGGATTTGTTGTCACTGCCAATTATTAGCACATCATCATCTTCTGGATTCAAGCTCTGTACTAATAAGGTATGGAGGTTTTGTTCTGTGTGAAGTGCATCAAAATTGGTGTTTGGCATTATGAATCTCTTGTCTTTGTAAACCAGTGTGGTGGCACCAAGTGCGTTCATTTTTATCGCTGCATCTCTTTGTTCTATTCCTGCCTTGATTACGTAACTCATTTGTCTGAGCAAAATTCCATAATTAAATTTGCCTAATGCAATGGAGCATGTAGAAATACTCATTTCTGCTGGCATTGATAATACTAGTTCTGAAAGCAATTTACTCCCCTTTGTGCTTATTCTTGTTCCGCTCTTATCAGTTACAACAAGATCGTAGATTTTCAAGTGTTTGACAAGTGTTTTTATCGTACCCTCTCCCAGATCTAGTTTTCTACATAGTGTATGTCTACTAACATGCCCTTTTTCTTGAATTAGCTGCAATGTCTTTAATACATGCACCATCTCAAATGAGAGAGTTCGGCTTGGTGCGATTCTATTTGCTACCTTTTGGAGTGTCTTAACATAAGTATGCATTACATTTACGATATACAACAAATAGTGTAATTTATACAATTATAGAATTCATTCTTGGCTAGTTGGATAAACCAACCAATTATTTATATATATTAATAATATTAATGAATGAGAATGTCATACACGAGACAATTACTAGTAGAACGATCGGATGTTTCCAAAGTAGCAATAGGAGTTTTGGTTGCAATTATGCTATTTGGATTATTTGCCTCAGGTTTTGATCAAGGTCATCTTTTTAGTCTGGTTGAAGGGAAAGAGGCCTTTGATAACAAATGGTTACATGAATTCGTGCATGATATGAGACATGCCTCCGGATTTCCATGCCACTGAAAACGTATTGGATATTGGATAAATCATGCGAACTTTGCCATTTCTTCTCGTTACTGTGGTTTCCGGGGCCATAGCAGGAACGATTCTCGGGTTAATTAACCTCGGTCTAGTCGAACCATTTATTGATAAAGCTATAGAGTTAGAAATACAAAACGATGTTCAAGCGGGTCAAACCGTGAATATGAATGAAATAACTGATTATAGATCTTGGCAGAAGGGTGGAGAAATCGTAGGAGGATTGGTTTATGGAATTTCTTTATCTTCGTTATTCGGGATAGTGTTTGCTTACTCGAGAAAATCGTTACCAGGTAACAATGCCAAGTTAAAGGCAATATTTCTAGCATCTACAATGTGCCTTGTGCTTTTTATTGTCCCTGCATTAAAATATCCTTCAAATCCGCCTGCTGTTGGAGACCCAAACACGATCTATTATCGTCAGAGTTTGTTTGTAGCATTTCTTGTCATCTCTGGGCTCAGCGCACTCGGCGTAGCAGTTCTTGTGAAGAAACTTAATCAAACAGTTCGCAAGAAAATTGTTATTGCCTGCGCCACTTATGGAGCTATCGTGATTGTATCCTACATTCTCATGCCTTCAAATCCAGACAAAATATCTATATCAATGGATCTGATTGAAACTTTCAGGGTTGTAAGTGCGGGAACGATTGTCATGTTCTGGGGAGTTCTTGGGTTAATCTTTGGAACCCTTTGGCATCGCTTTGACCCTCACAATTTTGAAAAGATTACTGCCTTCTAACCTCTGCCTTGATTGCTGGTAAATAATATCACCGATACTTCTCAAGATTTCGGGTTTTCATGTGATATTTAATATTTAAGATTTGAGATTTAATGAACCAATCGCTTTTGGATTGGAATATGCTCTGTATTTGAATCTATTTGGTTGAGTCCTTAATACTGCGTATATTCTTAATTAGTAAAGACATAAGACATTGTAGTTTCCAGTAATGACACTTAGTAGCCGATTTGCCATAGTAGAATATTTATATTCATTGTAGCACTAATATTTTCATACCCCGCAAAACTGTCTATGGTAAATGTCCAAAATGTAGGACTAAAAGTCAACTTGAGGTACTTTCGAGTAATCCGGGAAATGAGAAATTTAGGTGCAATATGTGTTATAACAAATTTACAATGGATGAACTCTGAGAAGTCGTATCCAACCAATAGTGGTTCTTTTTTTTCCTTAGTTAATTCTGAATAGATAAATCATATGCTTGCTTAAATTAGTTCTAATAGACAGTTTCTAGTGAAATAGCTAGTTATGCAAGTATTAGATGAGGAAGACAAAGCGTATTATAATTTCATAAATTCGTTAAATTCTGAATCTACAGGAACTTCATATAAATTATGTCTAAAAGAGATTCCTTGGTTATTACAAACTTGATTTATCATCATTTTTAAAGTTACTACAAGAGGAAATGTCAAATTTATCATAAAATATTTAGCTGATCAGAGAATATCTAAAAGTACAAGAACTTAATATTCTCGATGCTAAAGCATAACCGTGGAATGAATGATGTTATCCTTAAGTGGAAAAAGATGAATAGAAGGTAATAAGGAAGATAAGGTAGACTAGACTAAATTAGATATGTTACTTTAAATAATATCAATAACGGTAAAAATAAAATTAAGAAAAACCCATAATAGTAGATATAGTAATATCTCAAGAAAAACTAGCAGAATTCAATTCAACCTACAAACGAGATCTTAGGAAAAGGATTGAAATATTAAACTGCGTGAGTTGTCTTTAATAATTTTCTATATTAATCAACGAACCTCAATGACTCTACGATCTGTTCAAACTCTGGTAAATATTTTTCAAAGTCTTTTACATTAGCCATGTATGCTATGAAATAAGGTTGTTCGTTATGCATTAACATATATTCCGCAAATTTAATGCCACTGAATGATTTTATTCCATCACCGTGAATCTTTACTGCAGCTTCATTGTCAAGAGTTACGTTCTGTTTAGACGTGACATTCATGCCATCTTGTGTATCGATCTTATATTTTACATACACATCAAAACCAGCGTTTTTTATTGGAAAGTTCCTTTCCTGTTCAAACGAAGCGAATGCACCTTCATCTTTCATTTTTTCACCTAACGGTTTACTATGATTAACAAGCAATACACCGAATTCGTTTGGAGTTAATGCGACCACCGGAAATATGCCCTGCTCATATGCCCAATTGTCTGGTATGTCTACTGAAAAATCAGTATTATTTACGACTATAGCATTGACATCAGAGATCGATAATGATAACGCCGCTACTGCTGCAAGCATTACAGCTATTGCAACAAAAAGTGAACAGATCGGAATAGATAGGACAAAAATCTTAATTTTACTCAATATATGTTAGAGTTTACCACAACTAATAACCTTTTCCAGTAATTTTTCATTTTCGTAATTACGCCTAGAGAAGTTAATTATCAATCAAAGTGATGAGGCAATACAGTAGATATTTTGTATAATTCATGTAATTGACAGTAGTTGATAGAATCAACAACCTGTCAACCTGTATATACGATGTTGGTCAAACAATGATGCCTGTTAATCGACTCAGCTAATTGGTCTACGGGTTGAAAAATCATGGTAACAACAAAAGAAACATACACAATAATGCTCCTTGATGACGAAGAGGATATTCTAAAACTTTACAGCGACTATCTTTCAAGTAGGGGTCACAGAGTACTTAATGCGTATGTTAACGCCGATACTATATTAGATGATATTGATATCGAGTGTCCAGACGTTTACATCATAGATTATAGATTACTTGGTAACATGAACGGAATTGAGGTTGCAGTGGAAATTTTAAACAAGTTTCCTTCAGCATGTATAATCTTCATTACCGCTTTTGAACTTTTAGAACAAGAAATATCAAAACGCGATATTTTTTACGACAAGAATATAGACGTTTTAATTAAACCTGTCAAACTAAACCAAATTCAAAATTCTTTAGTGAATCTATTAAGTAGAGTTCAAACCCCAAATTTTGTTACACTTTAAATAGCCAGTAACTAGAACGGTATCTTTTTGCGACATATTTTTCATAATTTCTGTCATTTTGTAGTACTATAGTGGAGTTTTGAAACAGTAAAAATCACTGATGTAAATGAATGTCTGAGATTATTCTGAATAAGCTTGTGCTATTAATAATTTGGCGATTGGCACTAATTAGTAACCACTATTATAGAGCAAAACAGGAAACAACAGAGCGTATTAAATCGATACTTTTCCTAGACATGTGTTGGGATAGTGCGAATCCTATCATGTTATCATGCGTTAATATTGAACATCATTATTCAGGACCATATGCCACGACATTTTTTATTTGTCCTGCTTGTCGGAATAAATCCATTTAAAGACACAGGACTTAAGGAAAGTCGGATTATAATTTACGAGCGGATATGCACCAATCAATTTACTATTACCGGAGATAATCATAAAAAATTGACTGGACTAATTCTAGTCCATTTTTTCCTCTATCTTTTCTTTTTGGTACTCGCTTTCTAAATCCTTGTCAGGATCTGCGACTTTTTTTCCAAATGCCTTTGCACCGGCTTTAACCTTGTCTCCTGCATCTTCCAATCCTTCTTCTGCGTCTTCCAATGCTTCTTCGGTGTCGGTTTTTGTATCTTCAAATTCTGTTTCTTTTTTGATTTCGTAATCTCCCATTGTAATATTAGTATGCACTACATTGCTTAATAACAGAAATGATAAGTCATATATGTAAAACAGATCGGAATGAAGGGCGTTGAATATGCTTTATTAATATATATGATTCAGAACCTTAACCAGTAATTTCTAAATTAGATATTCTAGTTTTACCCCTACGTCGTACAACGACTAATACCTGCTAGAATGATAACCTTCGGTGCGATAATTATCGCGAATAGGACTCCTGTATCTGTCACATCAAATCAAATATTATGATTAATTCAGTATTCAATAAAATAAAATTTTCAAACAATGTTTTTTGATTTTTCATAACAGATCTTTACTTTGTCGTACGATTTAAAATATCTTGACAGATAAGTTGTGCAAATTCAGGGTTGTCCGAGGTTAAATTTTTAAAATATTCTTCGCTTATTATACTAAGATTGATAGATTGATTCCCTAATTTAGTAACATTGCTATTGATACACGTTAGGTTTGCTCCAGAAGTAGGTGGAATAATTCGATATATGACGGGAAGTGGTGTCACAAAAACCAATATTATAATTACAAATGTCCAGAAGATAGTCATTTGTCTAATATACATTCATCGTCCAATATCAGATTATGAACAACAAATTATAAAATACTTAAAACTGATGGCTCCATTGAGGGTTAGTTGACTATAGAAGTCTGAGGACCCATCAGGGCAATATTCTTGGCCTTCTGAATTTTAATTGTCACAAAAAGATATAAGAATTCAAGTCGGATGCGAGGAATGAAATGGATAAGGGATTGTAAATACTTTATATGATTCTAGCAATCTACGATATTATTTATTAATACAACTATAACGATAATTTAATTCTGAATATGAAAATTCAACATATTCGAGCTTAATAGTGTTTGTGAAAATACAACATTTTTAATATTGAAATAGGTGTCCGTGTAATTCAATTTAAGTTTGGATAGTGTCGATGGATCTTCAAGTAATGGACATAAGAACATTCAAGAACACAATAGTTATAGTCATTTCTCTAAAAAAAGATCGATGTATGATTCATCCTTTCAATATCCTGTAAGAATAGGTGATGAATATGATGTGAATATCCAAGATATGAGTAGGAATGGTGATTCAGGTGTTACAAGGATAAGAGGATTGATTACTTTCGTAAGAGGGACTAAACCTGACGATAAAGTAAGAATCAAAATTATAAAGATTGGGAAAGGTTATGCCAAAGGACAATTAATAGCATATTTGGATTTATGAATTAGTCTAATAAAAGAGAAATGAACATTTTACTGTACACGAGTATCAATCTAATGTCCTCCCTATTGTGCTTTCAGGCCCACTTGGTCCCGATAAAATAAATCGAAAGCAAGAATTAATATGGAGGAATTCTATTCAGTAGAAACATAGATGAAAAAAGGAGAGATGCGCACAAAACGTCATTGAAATTTTTTATCCAGTCTATTATGCTTATAATTATCGGTTGCACAATGGTTGGGACAAACTCATATATAGATAAAATTTTTGCGTTTCATCTAAACTATCCAGAATTTGATACAGAAACGGAGGTCAAAGAAATCTATGAAGTCTTGAAAAATTCACCAAATTTTGAATCAAAACTCATGCAATTAGAAAATATGTCAGATTTTGTCAGTGTTGGGTGCAATTTGAATATGCTTATGTCCCCTGAACTATCGGAAGCAGAAAGTGTGAATCATGATTTAGAAATATGCGATGATGAAGTAGGTGCAATGAAGACAGAATGTGATAAACATTATGATGTCATGGAATATTGTAAGGAAAAAGACGACTTTATGACGGATTATATAGCAGAAAGGAATTTGAGCGAAAAATTATCTGGCAAGTTGGCGTCAGCTTCGCCCAAATAAAATAGGTTTAACTTGTAGAATTATTAAAATGTGATATGGAATATTTCCGGAAAATTCTCTTTTTTGGATAAATTGGAACGATCTCATAAAGCTCTACTTCTCCTCGCTAGTGTAGTAGTTAAAACATTTCTGATGGCAATAGTTTCTAGTTATGTCTTCTGTGGTAGTACTAATCCCTATGTCTTTTTTTTCATTGTATCGAAAATATTCCATTTGTAGGCGGTAGTATAGCTGCAGTTGCAATCATCGGGGCTGTTTTTGGATATTACATTTCAAAACTCAGATCATTTGATTCAATATTTCCAAATCTAATGATGGGGGATTTTATAGTAACTGCAATGTATTTTGGGGCATCCTTCTCTGCCACTGCAACTATTGCTTCAAAAGTCATGATTTGGTTATTTGGTGTGTGGATTTTGGGTATGCTTCTTGCCCCATTCAACAAGACCCATACTACCTTAAAGAAGGTAACTGAATACGGAGCGCTTGTTGCATTAGGAACTCTACTTACTGCACATTTTATTCCATCTTTACAAGAATATCAATCTTCATATACGGTTAGCATGATGGTAACTAGTGTCCTGAGTTTATTCGGAGCCGGCAGAGATAGATAAATTTATGTAAGATACTAAAATAAAGTAAATACAACACTAAGAGAATTCACTCAATCTTGTATACAATACTTCATGGTTACCCGTTGTATCGTCTTCCCATACCATGTGGATCCCGTTTCTTGATACTGTAATAGATGGACATTCTGAGATTCCGGTGTTGTTACTCACATTTATGGCTTTATCGATGCTAGTTCCATTCATATTACTTTTAGTAAGGAAGATATCTTGACTGCCATATAGATTATCCTGCCATACAAGGTATGAATTACCGTCATTGATAATATTCTCAACATTTGACGAGTTAATAGAAGACACATGAACGCTGTTTCCAAAATCGTTACCATTATTTATACTACTACTAACATAAACATGTTTTTTATCAACTGGCATATTGCTAGTCCAGGCTACTAACACGTGGTCAGCATTTGCAGCCACCTGAGTTTCTCCACCATCTATACCTTCATCATTTAGTTTAGTAAGGTTAGTGATACTATTTATTTTGTCGTAGTTCTTATGGCCTTTAATGAATAAGATTTCTGTATCTTTATCGTTCTCCTTATCCCATGTTATGAAATATTCATCTGCATCTGCCGCTATCTTGGGAAACGTTTCCATGTCACCTATGCCGATCTCCGTTAACTCTGAAAATGTTTTACCTGCATCATCGCTCTTACTTAATAAGATGATATTACGCATTAATTTATCAAAGCTATTCCATACTATGTAGACGCTTTGTTCTTCCGCTGCAAGTTCAACATGATATGGACCTATTGAATTCTGACTTACTATAGCACTATTAGAAAAGGTCTTGCCGCTGTCAGAGCTCTTACAGAACATTATTTCTCTTTCACCGGATGAATCATCTACCCATACAATGTAGATAATATTTCCAACACTTGCTATTTGCGGATGCTCTGAAAATCCTGTGTTATTGCTTAGGTTAATGGGTGAGCCAAAGGTTTCGCCACTGTCGTTACTTTTTTTAAAAAATATATCATAATTTCTAGTTCCATAGTTGCCTACAGATTCTTGCCAAACTATGTATATGTTCTCTGAGGATGAGCTAATCTGTGGATATACAGAGTCGTCTTCATTTTGAGTTAGATTGTTTGTTTCAATGACAAAGTTCAGTCTTTCGGCGGGTTTTTCCTTTTCGTCAGTTTCTGTACCACTTCCTTGAGCAATTGTAGATGATCCCATCATAAGTAATGTAATTATGAATACATAGTAAGAAGGCACTTTCATAATTAATGATGGTATGTCTTTCTAGATATTTATCTGTACATCACAATCATCCATTGACCATTATATTGATGAGTCAAATACTTGAATCAAAGCTGAAGTTAAGGGGCGGAGAAATTATAACTGCTTATATATTGGAGCATGTCACAGATATTCTAGTTTCAATCAAAGAATAAATAATATATGTCAAATTTCTTTGTTAATGGTGAGTGTACTTTGGCGCGATTCTTGGTTAAAACCCCTCTCAATCTATGATATTGAAACAAAATTTTGTAAATCCTGTAAGAGAGTTTTAAACGACAAAGACTTCGTTACTTCCTGTGAATTTTGCGAAATCGGTATAATGCACGACAATTGTGCTAATGAACACATCTTGAAAAAACACAAGGCAGAAGTTAGGAAGAAAATACAGCTACATAGGGATAAACCATTACATGATTTTCAATAATCACTGCCTGCTCAGAATTTACTAAATATCACATGTAGAGTTCTTGCTTAAGTGATTATCAATCTAAATTTTTACTTCTAACCAGAATTACGCCTTAAAAATCTGTGTGAAGGAAGGTCCAACGTCACGTCATGTTCTTAATTTAAGTATCGAATAATACATTCATTTAGATATTTGCATTAAATGTAGGGGTTTACAGGTGTGATTTTTTAGTCTAAAATAATGCACAAAATTGGAACTAAATTGCACAAAATTGGAACTATTTGACCGAAAAGATTATTTAGAGGACATGGTGAATTTTATGAGGATGAACAAATACGTACATGTTTTGCTGGTTTTTGCAATTGTATTTACAGCAGTGCAACTTTTAACGTGGAGTACGGCAGAGGCAGGGAAAAAATATCCTAAATTAAGAGCAGATGCGGGTGATGATTTCAAAACATTTGAAAATAAAGAAGTAAAACTAGATGGTTCCGATAGCAAAGGTGCCTTTAAAAAATTTGTTGATTTTGAATGGGAGTTGGTCAGAGTAAATGGCGCCAAGGTACAAAATAATCAACCTATTGAGATAAACAATGACAATGAAAAAACAGCTTCATTCATGGCTCCGGATGTCCCTTCAGGCGAAGTCACATATGAATTCAAACTCAAAGTAAAGGACGAAGTTGATAGAGAAGACGACGATATCGTCACCGTACATGTGATGAACCAACAAGTTCCTGTTGGACCAACCTGACACTAAAAAAAAGACGCTCATTTAGAAACTACACAAAGAACTATAGCGATGAAACTGATATCCAGTTTCATCTACCTATTTATTTATTTAGTTATTCACTCACTCACTCCACTTTTCATTTCCATAAGTCTTTGAACCCGTTTTTCCACTGGTGGATGTGTGGAGAATAGATTAGCAATAGAACTTCCAGAAAGAGCAGGAATAATAAAGAATGCATTCAATTTTTGAACATTTTCTAATTCTTTCGGTGGAATGACTTTGATCTTGCCACTTATCTTGAGAAGAGCACTGGCCAACTTATCTGGTTTCCCGGTCATGATTGCTCCATCTCTATCTGCAGAAAATTCTCTGTACCTTGAAATTGCTCGGATAATCAGGAAACTAACTACCCAAGTTGTTATTGCAACAAGCATAACAATTGCGCTGGTACCGGCGGTGTTTCGGTTTCTGGCTTGTAAGCCACCAAATAAGCCAAATCGAACAAGATACCAGGCAACAGTAGAAAAAACGCTAGATAAGGTTAGTACTAGAACGTCTCTGCTCCTTACGTGGCTCAATTCGTGGCCTATTACTGCTTCAAGCTCATCATTGTCCAATAGATCTAAAATACCTGTAGTTACTGCAACCAGAGAGCTTTTAGGACTCTTACCTGTCGCAAATGCATTAGGAACAGGGGAATTAACCATTGCAACTTTAGGCTTCGGCAGTCCATTATTGGTGGAAAGTCTTTCCACTATTTCATGTAGTCTAGGATATTCCTCTTTTGATACGATCTTAGCACCAGAACTCCATAGAACTATCTTGTCAGAGAAATACCATTGTGCTAGAATCATAGCAGTTGCAATTATCGCTAGTGGGATATATCCTACTCCAAGATAGTGAAGTATGCTCAGGAATACGATATATAGTACTCCTAAAATGACGAAACTTAACATCATTCTGGCATTAAGACCAGCGTCTGCCTTCCAAACTAGAACCATGAATTATGTATCGAGAATACGGCATATTTCCTTAATTAATCTAATGTATTTTGTTTTCCTTTTAGTGGGAAATTGGCCATGATTTATAGGTCTAAAACGAGAATATGAAATTACAAGTGCCAATCATAACTGCTGAAGAGCAAATAATCAATAGTAACATGCTATTACAGTTGAGGGATTTTAATGAAGTGTTTGAGTTGGTAAAGTCCTCTGTTAATTCAATATTTGAAATGAAACGTGCTGGTTTGAGCTTGATGCTTCATAGAATGCCTACAAGAGTAGGAGCTTATCATGTATTAGGTTCAAATGTAATTGCTGTCAACAGCATCCTACTAGACTTGGTAAAGAAATACTCAGCTTCCAATGATGAATACAACTCTTATTTATTTACGGTACTTTTACACGAGTATCTACATAGTTTCGGAATTTTGGATGAGTATAAGGTCAGACAAATGAGCGTTGAACTTTGCGAGAAATTCTTTGGGGAAAAACGCACAATAACAGTTATGGCTAAAGATCCTTTGAAAATTTTTCCTCAGTTAGGACTTGTTAGCTATGATAAATTTGAAAATAAATATGAAATAATCAAAAACTTTGATAACTCAAACCAAACTTACATCCAGTAAAATAAAGATAATGAATATGATTTTTTATCCTGGTTATACGTCTACGTCTTACTTCAATTCTTAAAGCCACTATTTTTTGAATTCGTTAAGTTCACAAAATAAAAGAATAGTGAAAGAACAAGAGAAAAAAATATTAGCTTAATTCGGAACTCTAATTGGTTCTAATTCCTCTTTTTCTTGCTCTTCTTTTTCTGCAAGGTTTCTACTTTTTTGTTTTATCCTCTCTGGGATTTCAAAATCGTAGCACATTTTGATCTGCCTATATTAGCACAATCGTACTATAAAGCATTTTTGAAAAGCGAAAATTTTGTAAATACCCTCATCCTGTCATCATCGCACTTTCTATCGTGTCTTGTAATGTATTTTTCATACCAGAAAAACTCCCTTGAAATCAACTTTATGTATGAACGACTCTGACAATCTACTAATAGTCTAGTCTTTCATAAATAAATAATGTGCAACACTGCTGTCGTCATAGGTAAAGAGCTTTCAAATTATTCCTTTGGTGAGAAACATCCACTGAATTCTAGCAGACTTGAAGCATTTTGGTCAAAACTCACTCTTTCAGAGGCTATGCATTCAGGTAGTTTGAAACTACTTTCACCTGCTCTAACTGATGAAATAACAGTATCCTCTTTTCATGAAAGTGAATATATTAATTTTGTAAAAAAGTCTTCAGTAGTGGGGTCTGGATATCTCGATTCAGGAGATACGCCTTCCTTTAAAGGAGTCTTTGATGCTTCATTGTATGTGGTAGGGTCTACAGTATTGGCCTTAGACACTGTAATTAATAAAACGAATGGAATTGTTCATGCATTTAATCCCATTGGAGGTCTGCACCATGCAAGAAGGAGTGCAGCTGGAGGTTTTTGTGTCTTCAATGACATAGGGATTGCAATAATGCAAGCTAGGAACAAATATAATTTAAAGAAAATTTTGTATGTTGATATTGATGCCCATCATGGAGATGGAGTATTTTATGAATTTGAAGACGATCCTGATATACTCATAGCTGACATTCATGAAGATGGATCTTTCTTATATCCCGGGACTGGTTTTGAATCAGAAACCGGCTTAGGAGCTGCTAAAGGCACCAAGTTAAATTTGTCCCTACGTCCCGGTGCTACTGATCGTGATTTTTTATCAGCATTTACGAAAATCGAAAATTTTATTGGATCTATGAAAGTGGAACTCATCATTTTCCAATGTGGAGCGGACGGTTTATCAGGAGACCCATTAACCCATTTGAAATACACTGATAAATCACACGAATATGCTGCTCGAGTACTGCACAGGATTGCTCATGAAAAATCCAGTGGAAGAATTATTGGTCTCGGTGGAGGAGGGTATAATGTACAGAACGTAGCTAACGCCTGGAATAAGGTGGTAGAAGTTTTTGTTTCTGATGATTCAATGATGAAATCATGAAACCTGTATAGCGTATAATGCATTGAGCCGGGTCACCAGCCGCTAATTAGAGTTAATTATCAAATTCAAATTGGAGGTCAAGTTACTCTCATTCACTGACTTTTTACAGAATCTAGATAGATAATGCAATTTGCCCAATTTGATACTCATTGAATTTGGTTTCATTAAAAATTTTAGTAATTATTGTTAGTAAGTGACATACTAATAAGAAAGATTTTTTATTTAGTAAGGCTAAATGAACAAAGGCTGAATAACTACAATGTCCAATTTAAAAAAATATATCATACTATTCGTCATGGGTGTCTCTATATTTATTTTATATCCACCAACGGTTGTTATACTATCATTCGCACAGAATAACGAGAGAGTAGTTATTTCTGTGACCAATTCAAGCTTTGTGCCCCTAACAAATACTGACGCTAATCAAGTCAGAGTAGGTGTGGAATATACTATTGAGGATGAATCACTAGAAAATGAAATGATAAATGCAGTTATGAAGGTGTATGCTCCAAATGGATCATTGATACGGACTACTTCTATTCCAAGTGGGTTTACTCCTCAAAGTGATGGTGGCGTAGAAGAATTAAAGACAACATTTCATGACAAGTCGATGCAAAGTATATTGGCAAATATAACGTTCACCGACGTGACTAAGAGAACACCAGTATCAAATGTACTCACCGTGAACCTTGATCTTGAAGAGGCTCCTGTAAGTGCAAGTGCAACTGCAGCGAATACATCCTCTTTACAAAATTAAGAATATTCAAGTTGCTTAATTGAAGCACTATTCTTTTTTTACTCAAACTAGAAACAAATAACACCTCGCCTCGCTAGATTGTTTCCATGCAGGTATGCAAACAGCGAGTAATTTCAAAACAAACAATGATTTTAAAAGCCAAAACCACATCATGTCATAAAAGGACTGAAAATGACTTTATGCGGCAATTGCATTTCAATTAATTTCTAATCAGAAATACCGAGTTTACAAACTCGTTTTGTCAAGAGATCTGATCCAAGCCTGATATAGCTAGTAAAACAAGTGGCCCTGCCTGAATAGTCTAGTTGATTTGCAACTCCCTATTTTTGGCTTGGGTCAAAACATAATGGACAATAAAGAATAAAATAAAATAAGCGAGTTCATATTGTATCCTGCTAAATATTTTTCGAAGTATTTACTCGTAAACATTTTCTCGGCTGGAGTTGGAAAAAAAATGCTCAGGCCCAAACAGGACTAAAATAGTTCAAATACCAATTCTCTAGAACGGATACTAGATAAAGTAATTGTTATTATACTTAAATACTATTTCTCCCTATAATTTTCCATGTTATCAGTATCATGTAGAGAAGTTGGAGTAGACTGTGATTTTGTAGGAAAAGGTGAATCAGAGAAAGAATTGATGGATAACTTGATTGAGCATGCAATCAAAGATCACGGATACACACGTGAGGACGTACTCAAGCCTGAGATGCAGGAAAAAATTAAGGCCCATATTCATCAATCATAAGGTAATATACTTCGTCACTACTCAGGGTAATTATGCTATGATGCGGTTATTGTTACTGTGAAGTGAAACTACAATATCTCTTACCCATTTGCTAGTATCGTTCAAGACATTCGTCTTGATTAATGAATGACTGTTGGGTCGTGACTATTCATTGTAGTACTGATCATGAATGCTTGCTTATTTCCTTACCTTTGGATCTCTGGATAAAATTATTATGCTCAACACAATAAATGCTACCTGAAATACTTCAACTGCAATTGCTGTCTCGCCAATCGAGCCTCCTCGACCGTTAATAGGATTGCCTGGAAATCTTGTAACAACCCAAATAATGATGAATATAAGAGTTCCTCCGATACCTACATAGTACCAGGCTCTATTCCAACCCATAGCAGTAGGAAGAACCCAAAATACCTGAGCTAATCCCCCGATCAAGAATAGTATACCCGTGTTAAAATTTCTATCAATTATGTTTGCAACTAATGAGAGATGCAAAATTCCTGCAATAAGTGTACTTCCAGCAGCTCCGTATCTTAATAGACTGAAATTTTCTCTCATATCAGATCGTATTGCATTTATTTATCGCGTTATAAAAAAGAATCGGTAACAATTCCTAACAAGATGCAGTAAGTCTGCATAATGAGTATAAATCCATCCAATTTTGTTATAATTGTTACCTAACAAGATAACTATTCTTTATTGGAATTTTTTTTTGAAATCAAGATTTTCTAGTTGAGTTCCTCACTTCAAATACTATTTGTCGAGTAGACACATAATGATAAACAAAAATTTAGTTTGGTGTTACTTTGATTTAATATTGTTTATTCATATAATTTTGTGTTAGATATAATTTCATTTTGATC
>DASUQJ010000122.1:0-2479 GCA_036280615.1 Nitrososphaeraceae archaeon | reverse complement strand
TTCAAATGCCACGGCCCTATCAGGTGCGGATGCGTATATTACATAATGATGATTTTTCAAAAGTCCACTTATCCATTTTTTCCTGAGACTTGATTCAATTTTAGATATTTCATAATAACACATCTGTGAGCAATCAAATTCATTAAAATGTTCATGTCCAATTTTTTCTAAATTCAAGCCTAACATCATACCATCTTTTGTTGCTGTTTCTGTTATTGTTCTACCAACAAATCTATACGGCGGCTTCATATCCTTAGTAGCTTGTTGTCTTATCTGCTTAAGTGTAGCAAGTAAATCGTGTTTGTTATCATCGGCCTCTTCAATAGGATATACACGTAATAATTTTTTTTTCTTATACTTATCAACATCAATTCCCTCCTTTGCTAGTAACTTTTCGATAGTTCTAGGATTCTCAGAAGTAAATAAAATGCAAGATTCGCTATTTCGTAAACCATTTAGAAAATATCTAGCTATTATCCAATATGCATATTCTTTACTGTCATATAGTAAAACCATATGTTTGTTTCTCTCCATTTGGTCAACAAACTTCATCGGATGATAATTTCCCTTATTGTTTTCTGTCGAACCCATATTCATTGTTTTTATTTCATGTCCTCCTCTGAAAAATCCATATATTTTATTCCCATCTCTAAAACAAAATCAGCAATTCTTTGATAAT
Organism: Nitrososphaeraceae archaeon; assembly: GCA_036280615.1. Lineage (GTDB taxonomy): Archaea > Thermoproteota > Nitrososphaeria > Nitrososphaerales > Nitrososphaeraceae > TA-21. Next base: position 1,800 of record DASUQJ010000122.1, on the reverse strand, counting down.
CTTGTAAAAAATCTTTCCCTCTTTCAGTCATCAAAAGTGGATTCTGCTTTATCATCTTTCTGTCTTCTAATTCATTAAGGTATCTTGTGAATTTATCGTATGCAAGGTTACTTTTCAATTGAACGCGAGTCGGTTTAGCGCCTTGCTTATCCTCATGATAGTAATCATAATTTGTTAGCTCAAGAGAAACTGCTGTAAGAATATCATGATATATTTCCATTTTGTTCCTTTTTGGCCTTGGCAGTATTGCTATCAAACCCTCTTCTTATTAATAAACCTCCCCTAGGGGAGCAATTCATTTTATTTTATTTTATTCAGATAAAAACATGAATGAAAAACATGAAGACAACAAAAAAACAGAATATGTTGTATCACTGGTCTATAGACTTCCCAAAAAGAACCATGATGCGATAGTCGAATTCAGTAAAAAATATGTTGATATGCTAGCGAAATATGGTGTTTTACGATACGATGTTATCCAACTAATAGAAGCAGACGAGAAAATACCAGAATTTATCCATCTCGACGAGGTCGTGTCAGCAAATCTAGATGATGAAGAAGTATGGATCGAATCAATGCACTATAAAGATAAAAATCATTGGCTTGAAGCGAGAGCGAAAATGGAGAAGGATACCAATTGTCAGCAAGGCTGGCAGGAATTTACTAAACTACTTACACCAAATTCGAAGGTCATCTGTGATGAATTCAGCACGATAAAAGATTTAGGCTTCGTATAAAAAAAATGTTATTGCTAGGAATAATGACAACTACTAATCTTCAAAGAGCATAATAATCAGCTCATGATACGTGTACAGACTAGATTATTGATATTTGATACCAACTGAAGTACCAAATGTATTAAAAGCCTGTTGGAAGTATTTTTCAAGTAATTAATCCTTAGTGTTTAAATTTCAAATCAAGTCTCTTAGGAGATCATTTAAACAAAAGTTCATTCTCCTGCTCCAAAAGCCCCAATTGTTGTAATACAATTTGATGGGTCACACTTAATAGACTCAAAACGCAAATATAGGTATGGAATACCGACTTGCAGACCCTGAATTGAAGGAGATGGATAGAAATGAGGTATCAGAACTGCTTAACCAGCCTATTTACCTTCGACTTGCGATGATCAACGCGAAAGACGGATCTCCCCTTGTTCACCCTATATGGTATTATTACGATGAGGAAAAATTTTGTGCTGTGAGTAACACTATGGGGATAAAGGTTCGATCACTCAAGAAAAATCCTGATGTTTACTTTCTTGTAGATGTAACTGATAGGGGAGTGAGAGGTAGAGCCAAAGCCAAGGTTATAGATGATCCGTCGTACGCTAAAGAGATAACAGCACGCAACTTAACAAGATATCTAGGCTCTCTTGATAGTCCGGGGGCAAAAGAGAGATTAGAAATTTCGAAGAACTATAGTGCCATAGAGATCACACCTGATTATATGGCCAGTTGGAAAGCCTAAGACATAGTCCTTACTGGTCTCTTCCGATTAAGATTCTGTACCTTTCCACGATAGTATAAATTGTGCGTATCGAGTTCCTGCGGCCGCAATCAATTTTCTCATTGGTATTGTTACTTAATCTAAAGAGTATTTTTAATAGATATGTAATACTAATTACGAACTAAAGTCACACTAGTTACTAGTTACTAGTTTAAGGTAAAAGATTTGATCTCAATATTAATCATAACAGGAATAGCAATGAAATGTCAAAAAGTTCAACCCTATAGTCTATGAAGCCAAATTGAAACTTCTTAGCTTGAACAAAAACGAATCTGGAGAAATTCCTAATCG
>DASUQJ010000121.1:0-2601 GCA_036280615.1 Nitrososphaeraceae archaeon | reverse complement strand
TTAAAATATCTAATCCTACAGATGAGGAACATGAATTAATAATTGATTCTAAAGAGGATGGTAAGACATCAGAGATTGCTAAAAGCGATGATATAGAACCAGGTGATAATACCGAATTCACATTTAAACCTGAGCAGGCGGGGGAACTAGGTTACCATTGTGAATATCATCCCGACATGATGAATGGAACAATTACGGTAACTGAATCATCATCATAAGAAAATGCAATAGCCCTGAAATAATTTCTATTTTTCAGTTCTAACTGCGGAACTTTCCAATTTTTTTAATTGCTTGTATTGTTCAAAGATAATGGACATAAGAATTGGGGGAATCAATATGGGTCTGCAAGCATTGCTACCCGCTGAATTGTAAAGTCGTGAATAAGAGAACATTTTATCAAATATCTTTCTATCCTTCTTGTCCAATCTCTGCCTAAACGATTTCCATTTACTCCTTTCCATTTCTGATGCAATTCGGTAGGAAGGTACAGTTCGGCCCATAATCTTAATTTCATGTATCATAATTTAAAATCAAAGTGACTGATAAGGGGAGGAGAGTAAGAGTATAATTTTCATTTAATGAATAATAAACAAAAAAGGTGACTATTATCTGGTATCGTATTTATTCTTGGGCTAATTGGCTCCACTTTGTCCACGAATTTCTCCATTAGGATTTCGTTCTGTATGAATATTGATATATAAAGAGCCATTAGCACCTGCAGCAATATAGTCAGATAATTGCTTGCCAGCCATTGGTCCTTCAAGTTTATCAGCCGTAATTGTACCGTTTTCTGATACTTCATTCATAGGAGAATCATATTTGAACAACGTAACCACTACGGGTCCATTTTCGCCTTTTTTGCCAAGATGTACATGTCCTGCTGTAACACCGTCGATATTAGTAGCGTTTATACTGTATCCTACCGAATCGGGCATTAGGCTGATCTCGATTACACCTGTTGCCTCTGTTTGAACCGGCGGTACTTCTTCACTGCCTGTTAGGTTTATCACAAATTTTGGAACTGCTTGTGCGAACACCAGTTCAGTCAACCCATATGTTGATGCTGTTATCATTACAGTTGCTAATAAGACTAAAACTACCACAGCAGTACTAGTAATTGCAACTTTCACTTTCATGGTCATTAAAAAATGTATATGAGCCATAATATTTAAACTTAGGAATAGGCACAATAGCCTGAGAACCAATGCACAGTTAAATCAAAGTGAAAAGGTCTAGCAGTAAATATCTTATATGATTCAAGTAATTGGTAATAATTGATTGAATCAACTTGTCAACGTGTATATATGATGTTGGTTCAACAATAGTACCTGGTTATCAACTCGATAAATTGATCTTCGGGTTGAAAATCATGGTAATAACAAAAAAAACGTATACAATAATGATCCTTGAAGACGAAGAGGATATTCTAAAACTTTACAGTGACTATCTTTCTAGTAAAGGACACAAAATATTACGCACATATGTAAACACCGAAACTATTTTACAAGATATTGATATCGAGAATCCAGACGTTTACATCATGGATTATAAATTACCTGGCGACATGAATGGGATTGAAGTAGCAATAGAAATTTTAAAGAAGTTTCCTTCAGCATGCATAATGTTCATTACCGCTTTTGTACTTTTAGGTCAAGAAATATCAAAACATGATATTTTTCATGATAAAAACATAGAAGTCTTATTCAAACCTCTTAGACTAGACAAAATTCAAAATTCTTTATTAAAATTTAGTACCTATCTAAAATAGGATAGTTCAAGAAGACTTGATATTGCAAAAATTTATTTCAAATATGAATTGATTACTGTATTCGGTAACCCATTAAAGATAAACGCAAAGCATCAAGAAAATCATCATAGGAAGTTTAGGTCAAAATAATTATCTGTTTCTAAAAGAAGGGCATGGACATTTTAGACACGGATACCTTAATTTCGTTCCCAACAAATGTTGATGATCCTCTCTGTCATGACCACAAACACATAAGTAAGAATTGGATTCTGTCATACATTCAATTTATTATCTTTTCTTTTCAAGAATGCAACATCTTTTGCTATTGTTTCAAGTTTTTCTTTATCTCCTCATGTGTATATCATCTATCTCTTCCATTGGTTTCATTCTCTGACTTTTCTGAAGTAATTAACTTCTTGATTTTCTTTCAATTGAGTACTATGTCATTTATTTCACAGACATGTTTAATACTCGAGGTAACAAGTTTTTTGTATCCTTTTGATATTTTTCTGTCAACTAGATATTTGATAACAAGATTCGTTACCTCATGGTGTGGCACTTTTAAAAAGGAAATTAAATCGATATTATAATGTGATAAGAATTTCTCCAGGCAAAATCTGTATAATTCTCTTGTATGCTGGGCCCCTAGTGAATTTATGAAGTTAAAAAATGCTTCGCTATTTTCGTCTAATACTTGCACAAACATTTAAGATGAGCACTATTAATTAAATCAATTGTATGACTGATTTAAATCCGGAAAAATCAGATATTTCTTTCGAAAGTCATTTAGAAGGATTGGAAGTACAAACAAGAGCATTATTGCTAAACTTACGTACATTCATAAAATCACTTGG
>DASUQJ010000120.1:0-16091 GCA_036280615.1 Nitrososphaeraceae archaeon | reverse complement strand
TAAATAAAATAAATAAAACAAAATAAAACAAATCAAATCAAATCAAAATCAAATCAAATCAAATCAAATCAAATCAAATCAAATCAAAATAAGATATTGCCTGTTTCTCATTTTTGTAGACATTATGCTCTAGGTCGAATTAGTCAAACCTTGGTTGCAAACACATCACATGATAATTGAAATTAAATATATCTATATAGATATTAGAGTTGTGGTTATTCGCAAACCTGTTCTGTTGATTGATGACACAGAGAACTCCTGGCTTGCCAAAGAAATTTTGAAAAACAATAATATTGAATTTGTTGAATATCATATAAGAAAATTTGAAGAAAATTGTTGTGTGGACCTACCAACCACAAGGGCTCCGGCGTTATTTGCACCTGAAGGTATATTTAGGAATCTCGAAGGCATTAAAGAATATCTCACTGTCGAAAAAAAGAGTACGACAAGTGAACTTAGTGAGAGTACTTACTGGTAATTTGCGTCGAATGTTTGTACGTTTTATTTGCCTAACTCACATAGGTCTGTCAACAGGAACTAAATAATATTAATTCTAGTTTACAGCAATTCATTTCACATACACTGTGATGTAGTTATGCCTCAATACTATTGATATGCCATGATAGAATTTAGGTTGATAAAAATCGAAAAAATGTAATATTCAGTCAATAAAAATTAAATAGCATATAATTATATCAAATTCCCAAACAAATAATCGTGATAAATTTACCTAAGTTTGCTTCATTTAGTACATGGAGAAGCAATCAATTTAAACTTGGTATTTTTCTTATTACATTTCTAGTTCTTGTTTTCACGAGTCCCCTTGTTCAATCTTTTCATACATATGCACAATCTGATCCATTTGGCTCGTCTGATTCATGTTCAAAACTCTCAGTCAATGGAATCACGGCTAACGGAGCTGATCCTTTGCATCCACCATCCCGTGCGATTGATCAAAATGTTAATACACGGTGGTCCAACTTAGGTCTAGGTTCATGGATACAGATCGATTTAGGCCAAGAGAAGATAATCTGCAGTGTGGGAATTAACTGGCATAGGGGAAATGAGCGTGTAAATTCATTTGTAATATCAATATCAAATGATGGCAAAACATTTACCAATGTTTACTCTGGAAAAAGTGACGGTACATCATTAACTGAACAGAACTATAATCTTCAATCTAAGGTAGGTAGATTCATTAGAGTTATGGTTAGTGGGAACACCCAGAGCAACTGGATTAGTATCAGCGAATTTAAAATTTATGGTTACAAGGCTTTATCTGAATCGTGCGTGAAAAGCCCGATCTCACAGGTAACTGCAGCAAGTAGTCAAATTGGATTTCCATCTTCAAATGTAGTTGATAATAATCTTAACACGATTTGGTCCAATTATGGTGTAGGCTCATCTATACAACTAGATTTAGGAACAAGCAAAAGGGTTTGTAGTTTAGAAATTGCGTGGTATAAAGGAAACGAACGTCAAAATAAATTCGTAGTTTCAACTTCTCAAGATGGAAAATCATACAAAACTGTATTATCAACAGTAAGTGGTGGAAAATCACTATCATACGAAAAATATGTATTTTCTGACAAACTTGCTAGGTACATCAAGATTACTATTAATGGTAACTCGCAAAATAATTATGCAAGTATCGCCGAGATCAGAGCACAAGTAACATCCTCGGGTCAATCACAAGTTCAGTGCGTTGATAGTCATATTCAAGATGCTAAAACTTCTGGTAGTCAGACTGGTTTTCCTAGTACTAATGTTCTTGATGATAATTTAGATACCCGATGGTCCAATAACGGTGTGGGTTCATGGATACAGCTTGATTTAGGTGCTGGTAACAAGATTTGTGACATCAATATTGCATGGTATAAGGGAAATGAAAGACAGAATAATTTTGTTATATCGACATCCAATGACGGAGTAAAGTTCTCAAATGTATTTAGCTCCAAAAGTAGCGGTTCTACATTGAACTTGGAAAAATATGATATTGCTGATACTTATGCAAGATACATTAGAATAGCTGTCAATGGAAATACCCAGAATACCTATGCTAGCATAACCGAAATATCCATAAATATAGTCTCAATTTCTAGATCATCAAATTATTATATAGGGGCAGCAGGGGACTGGGGTTCGGCTCGTAATGATAACTGGGAAGAAACGGTGGATCTCATGATAAATAACAAAATAAACTTGGCACTTGGGCTTGGTGATTATTCGTATGGAAGTATGTCAGAATTTGAACCGGTTGTTAATACTCTAAAGGCTGCAGGTATTCCATTTAAAGGTGTGCAGGGAAATCACGACAGTAGTTCTTATGCTAGATTATTCGGGCAACCTTCAATGATGCATTCCTTTGATGCAGGACAATCTAGAATTATATTGCTCAACACAGAGGAATCGTATTCAGCAAACACCCAATTCTTGGAGAACCAATTAAAGAATACGAAACAACCTTGGAAGATAGTCGCAATGCATAATCCCTTGTACTCAAGTCCGTCGAATCACCCAGAAGAAAAAGAACTGGCAGGTAGACTACAGCCCCTCTTTGATCAATATGGTGTGGATTTGGTAATCTATGGACATAATCATAATTATGAACGCATAAAGCTACCGGACAAACCTACCGTATTTATTCAAGCTGGAACAGGGGGAGAATCGCATTATGACATAAAAGGAAGTAGAAGTGACGGAGGCGTAGAATTCCAAGACGATAATGATTACGGCTTTGTCAAATTATCTATCAATATTAATACGCTTTCTGGGCAGTTTATTTCTTATGGTGGCAAGATATTAGACAGTTTTAGCATCGTTAAGTAGTCACAAGAGTTCATCCTTTTTCCAACTTAAGACAACTTAAGAACCTGTTTGAACCTAATGCCAATTAGTAACGAATTCTTTGAATTATGCGAGATGAGATCGTGTAACAGGATCCCGGTTGTTAAAGTTTAAATAAACTTAATATATTGTGATGTAACTCTCTCGACTAACAGTTAAAATGCTGATAATCTTTGATGTAGAAGGCGTTCTTCTCAATGCTGAGTACCTGCCAGTTCTTGCCCAAAAGCTTGGTCCATTGAAAGAAAAAGAAATCTGGAATATCACAAAACAGGGAATAAGGGGAGAAATCGATTGGGAAGAGGGACTCAAGATGCGAGTCAACTCACTAAGAGGAACCTCCTTTGAAGATGCCAAATACATTGCTGATAATTTACAAATAATGCCAGGTGCAAGAAAGCTCTGTTATTCGCTTAAGAAAGCGGGATGGAAAATGATTGCAATCTCAGGAGGTTTTACAATAATCACAGATAAACTCAAAGATGAATTGTATTTGGATAAAATATTTTCAAATGAGTTAATTTTCAAAGATGGTAAGCTCGATGGTGTACGAATTAATGTTAATTCAGATAAATCACTCAGAGTAAAAACTATCATCAAAGAATGGGGCATAAAAAAGGAAGACATTGTAGTAGTTGTCGATGGAGCAAATGACTTGAAATTATTTGATATAGCCGGATACACCGTCGGTTTTTGTCCAGTTGACATCGTTAAACAAAAGGCGGATGCAACGATTGAAATCAGAGACCTTTCAATCCTGTTAAGTCTATTGGAAAAGAAATTTGGTAAGACGATAGAGACACAGCTATGAAATCATTTGTCCTTAGTTTGGTTGTTCAATATGGGCGAATTTTCTAACACACAAATCATTCCTATTCTGATCCACGCTGACATAGGCATGGGGGATGATATTGCCGGTCTTATCATAAAGTCAATTAGCGAAGACAATGAGTCCTTAAGAGAGAACGATGTGGTTGTTATAACACACAAAATCATATCGAAGGCAGAAGGTAAAATTACTGATTTGTCAAGAATAGTTCCTTCTGAAGAATCCAATAAAATATCTTCAGATACGGGTAAGGACCCTAGAATGATAGAACTTATCATTTCACAATCCAAAGAAATTATCAAAATTGAGCGGGACATTATTATCACTGAAACCAAACATGGATTTGTTTGCGCCAACGCGGGGATTGATGCTAGCAATGTAGGAAATTTATCCAATCATGTTGTATTATTACCTGATAATCCAGATGAATCAGCCAGAAAGATTAGAAATGATATCAAATCTAGGACCAACATGAATGTAAGCGTAATTATTTCCGATACCTTTGGTAGACCATTCAGGAAGGGTCAAGTAAATATAGCAATTGGGATAGCAGGCATGGATCCGATCAAGAGTTATATCGGGAAGACTGACATGTATGGGAATATTCTAAGGGTTACCGAAATAGCAATCGCTGACGAAATAGCCTCAGCTGCTGAACTTGTCATGGGAAAATCCTCACGTATACCTGTAGCAATAGTGCGTGGCTGCGATTACATGTCTGGCGAGGGGGACTCTTCAATATCGAAGATTATTAGATCAAAAAAGGACGATTTATTCAGGTAACCTGAAAATCAATTCTTCAAAGCTAAATAAATTTATTCGAGTTTACAAGCAAAATACATCTGCAATGATTCTGTAAACATTTAATATAAACAGGACCTTGATTAATAGTGTTAGGAATGAATATGACGGCTGAAAATGGAGCTAGAGAATCATTTGCTAAGGTTATCGATGTTAGAGGGCTATATTGTCCAGAGCCCGTTTTTAGGACTAAAATTGAAATAGAAAAATTAGGCATTGGTGACAAACTGAAGATTATCGCTGACGACCCTGAATCAGAGGAAGATATTACAAGATGGACAGATAAAACTGGCCATAATTTGTTATCTATAGAAAAAAAAGATAATGAATTAGAATTTGTAATAAAGAAAACAAAGTGAACTAGATGACCTCTATAATTGGACCCGAAATATTACAACGTATAGGTAATACTCCACTGTACGAACTTTCTTCATATTCAAATGAAAATATTAAATTTTATGCAAAGTTGGAATGGTACAATCCATTTGGTTCAGTGAAGGATCGAGCAGCATATTGGATGGTTAAGGATGCTGAAAAGAAAGGTTTACTTGTAAAGAACAAGAGCATAATTATCGAACCTACTTCTGGAAATACTGGAATCGCATTAACAGGTATTGCTTCTTCAATGGGCTACAAAGTTGAAATCGTTATTCCGGAGAAAGTTAGTGAGGAAACCAAAAAGATTCTAAGGAACCTTGGAGCATCACTTCATGAAACTACAGATGATCTGTGTCCACGTGTTGGGGCAGGGACCGATCAAAGTATTGCTCTTGCTACAGCCATTGCAAAACCTAGATCCGATATTTATTACATGCCAAATCAATATGAAAATGAATCTAATTTCCTTGCCCATTATGAAAGTACTGGTCCTGAAATTTGGGAACAAACAAATGGAAAAGTAACGCATTTCTTTACGGGCTGTGGAACGGGAGGCACGATTACAGGAACAGGGACTTTTCTCAAGGAGAAGAACAAGAATATGAAGGTTATTGCTATCCAAGCCCAACAGAACCATTTACTTCAGGGTTTGAGGAACTTTGAAGAATCATCGATGCCGGACCTCTTCAAACGTAGAGAGACTATAGTCGACCAGTGGATGACAGCGACAAATCAAGAATCATTTGACGCCGTTAAGGACCTTCTCAAAAAAGAAGGTTTGTTCGTAGGGCCATCTTCAGGTTCTGTAATGTCCTCAATGTTAAAGTATTCAAAGGAAACAGATAAAGGAGTTATTGTAGGTATTTTTGCCGATGACGGTAGAAAATTCAAAAGTCTCTACAAAGAACAAAATGTTGTTGCAGAAAGTGATTATGTTTCTGCATTGGAGAAATTACCAGAGCTATACATTAAGCCCTAGTTTATTCGTGAAATTTTTTCTCACTTAACCATTTTTCTACATCTAGTGCAGCCATGCATCCAAATCCTGCAGCAGTGACAGCTTGTCTGTAACGATAATCATGAGCATCTCCAGCCGCAAAAACTCCTTCTATGCTAGTCCTTGTATTTTCTTTGAGAACAACATAGCCCTTATCATCCAACTCTAACTGGTCTTTGAATATCGAAGTATTTGGTTCATGACCAATTGCTACAAAAAGCCCTCCTACTACTAAATTTTGGCTCTTACCTGTTGTTAGATCCTTTATATCAATACTTTCTATCTTCTTATTGCCACTGATTTTTGTGACGACGTGGTTCCATATGAATTGAATTTTTGAGTTTTCAAATGCCTTTTCTTGCAGTATTTTACTGGCACGCAGAAACTCTCTTCTGTGAATGATCTTAACTGATTTACCAAACTTAGTAAGGAAAGTCGCCTCCTCAATTGCAGTATCACCTCCTCCTATTACTGCTATATCCTCGCCTTTGAAGAATGGTCCATCACAAGTAGCACAATACGAAACACCTCTTCCACCAAAATCTTGTTCCCCTTCAATGCCCAATTTTCTTGGGGATGCTCCTGTACAGAGTAATATTGCTCTGCCTTCATAACTTTCAGAATGCGTTGATGTGAGGAATGGGGTGTTTTTGAAATCTACCTTTAATACTTCATCATCAACTATCGTAGCTCCAAATCGTTCGGCTTGTTGTCTCATGTTCATCATAAGCTCTGGTCCAAAAATTCCATTGGGAAAACCTGGATAGTTTTCAACTTCACTTGTAGTCATGAGCTGGCCACCTGGAAGTGAACCGGTAATTATTAGAGTTTTGAGCTTTGCACGTGAGGTGTAAATTCCTGCAGTAAATCCTGCTGGTCCTGAACCAATAATTATCACATCATGAAGGTTCTTTACTTCTCTTGTACCATGGGAATCATAATTTGAATTTTTTGACATGTATGATTAAGTGGATGAAGATTTAACCATTTAATAATTTGTTCGGAATAAAGCAGCGCAAAAATAATCACTTACATTTTGAACATAAAGACAGATTGCTAAAAATAATAATTCGAATGCTAATACCAAGTAAATTATTTGCCAGCTTCATCCAATATTCGGAGATGTTCTTTACACAGTACTGGATTTACTACTTGTGTATAGATTAATTCTTCTTGCCAATGTGAATTGAATAATCTGCACGGATATTGTGAGCAGAAAGGGTTACCATTGGTAAGAAAAAAAAAGATTGCTTGAATAGCATAACCTGTCGCCACATGTATTAGCCGGGGATCGTCATAGCTAACAAAATTATCAGGAAATTCATTCTCTATTTCTTTACTACTAATAGAGAGTAAATCTTTCAGCATTTGCTTGAAATAATATCCTCTTGGTTTCGCGGGACCTTCAATAATACTGGAAATGGATATTATGCTTGGAGAACCACAAATTATTGGTCTGGCATGATATCTCTTGTCATTTTCGTCATAGGTACACACCAAATTATCTTCAAAAATAAGATGCATATGGTCTAAATGCATTTCATTTTTATCAATGATTCTAGAGTAGATTCTTTGAAGATAGAAACCATCAATAATCATCATTTTTTGATAAGTATCACCCGATGAACTTTGCAATTCCCCAAGACTAGTATTAGCATTAGCTTCATGCGATAATTGAATCATCATGTTGTCTTCAATATCCTCTTCAACCATATTCTTCCTGAAATAATTGGTGAACGATCTAACATCCACGTCAATAAATGGAACGAATCCATGCAAATAAGTTGAAACTTTTTTTGCAAGAAAAGAAGTCGACAACAAAGACGAGTAGAGATGTACATATGATAACTTCATATGTACATCATTAATTCGATTTCTGTCCTTACTAAATTTTTATGTCCGGATTTGGAATTTTCTTTAATTTACTGATAGCAACTAGTGCTGCTTTCTTACCTGATAACAGCATCGATCCAAACGTGGGACCCATTCTAGGCAACCCATGTGTCTCTGTTGCTGACATACCAGCCGCAATTAATCCAGGATAAACTTCGCCCGTATATTCTACCACCGCATCTTCTCCCTTAACCGACATTGGCTCCATTCCCTTCCATTTCACATATCCTCGATCCATCATTCTTTTTACGGCAACAGAGTCATGACCCGATGCATCGATTACTATTTTTGATTCAAGAGCGACGGGATCGACGCATGTTATGTTTCGTGGTAATGCAGAAACAGGCATCCAATTTACAACAACTCCACTTACTTTTTCATTTTTCAGGACTAGATCATCAAATTTGGTTAGCTGGAGGAATCTTACTCCCGAATCACACGCAGATGCTATTAGTTTTGAGCATGCATGAGGCCCCCATGTGGCAAACAATGAATCTGAAATTTTTCTGTACGGTACTCCAAGTTCATCCCAAATCTTATTTGCTGGATATCTTACTGTTACAGGATTCATCATGTATCCTCCTACCCAATATCCTCCACCAATGTAGTTGTTTTGCTCAATTATGAGGGTTTTAACACCGTTTTTACATAATTCTCTTCCAGCCATCAATCCTGCTGGTCCAGCACCAATGATAATTACATCAGAATCACTATATTCAATCAAAGTTTCATTGAACATTTGTGCAATAGTTCGCGTTATCTCTTTTTCACTTGCCTCCGTGAAAATTTTTTCCATAATTGAATTATCGCCCTCTTGTATTAATATTATATGTATTGTTAGTTTCGAACTTTGCCCATAAATTCAAATTTTAATTAAAAGCGTATTGTGAATACATCAAATGTCAGACCCTACTGCCCGACGACTTCTTTGGTACCTATTCGCGGGTTCAAAGGGCGGAGAAAATAGAGTCAAGATAATAAACTTACTGCAAGATACTCCACTCAACATAAATCGTATGGCAGAAACTTTAAATCTTGATTATAAGGCTGTTCAGCATCACGTTAATGTGTTGGAAAAAAATAATTTGGTTTCCCATATTGGCGAAAAATATGGAATAATGTATTTTGTTTCCAATTATCTCGAATCTAATATGGATACGTTTAGGGAAATTCTAATGAAAATAAACAAGTCAAAAACAAATTAGAATTTGAAAAACACTTTCATACATCAATTTCGAAATGTAAATATCTAAGGCCTTTATGATCCTATATTGTTCTAGATAAGGGACCACTTCTCACTTTTTCAATAATACTTTCTAGCAAACTAGTTAATTCTGACTTGTGTGAATCGAGATACGCTTGACCCTTGTCTTTCAGTCTAGCCTGATATAATCTCAAATCACGGTGCTGATCAAAAAATTGTTCAATCATTGCATTTCCGTGTTTGGTCGGATTTGTCAATTGCTCAAATGAGTCAGTTGTCTGACCTAGGTCCCCATTCTTGACAGACTCTAATGATTTATCCAATATTTCTATAATGTCCTTTATCTCCTGAATTGGTGCTGAATATTCCTTGGACTTTAGAAATCCGGATCTTTTTACTTCTCCAAGCTTGTCTGAAATGTCTCTTGAAAGTTCGTAAGACACTTCCTTCCCAAGATATGATTTCTTTTCTTTTATGGTCACCAATCCCTTCATACTTAACCTCATAACAGCATCTTCAACATCTTGTTTATCCATACCCGTTGCCCAAACAATTTTTCCCGCGTAATCATACCCCTGCCGCAATGATTCGAGCACGACTACTTCAATTATCCTCATGAATCCTTCTTCTACACGGGCGTTTTCAAAATCTTTATCCCGGACAGCTTTTTTTGCATGGGAAATATCTATTTCAATAGCCCTTTTCAAAGCTTCCATTCCATCGTCTACCTTGCCATCTAGGGTGAGATAACATGCATAGTTGTACCAAACCAATCCGTCACTTGGATTTGCATCCAAGGCTTTGGTACAGCATTCTATTGCCTTGGCATAGTTATTCATTTTATAATACGCAAGTCCCTTTAAATTCCAAGCTTCATAATTATCAGGATCTATGTTCAATGCCATATCGTAAGATGAAATAGCAAAGGAATAATCTTGTAAATGAAAGTGGGCGTATCCCTTCTTAATCCAGGCTTCAACATACTGTGGGTCTAATCTTAGAGCTAATTCAAAACTACGAATCGCATCACTCAACTTGTCGTTCGACATATGGTTTACACCTTTTTTATATAGATCACGTACTTGGAAGTCGAGATGGTCTGTGCTTCTAGTTACTTCTGATTTATTAGAATTATTATTCTTATCTTTAGCTCTAAAGAATCTGCTCATCACTAATGATTACTCGTGTCAAGATAAATAGATTTGGACAATTAAAATTTTGTGGATTTAAAAACAAATCCATGCTAATAAAATATCTACAATACCATATTCGGCAATTCCAGAAGGTTAGACCTTGCCTACGGCTTCATTATTACCAATCCAAATATTAGATATAATCCATTCTTTACTGGAATTAAAAAAATCGTAAAGTTGAAGGATTTTGCAGATTTGAACGCCTCCATAATCTATTTTTATCTCGCATGAATGATTGATCAAAATAGAGTTGGATGAATTATTGTTACTGCGTTTACGAATATAATAGATACCTATGTAATAGCCAAGTTTTGTAATTTCTGAGGACTGGCAAGATACCAAAATTATGTGATACCGTGATACTTTGTTAGTAAAGAACATTTTTATTTACTCTTTCTGTTACGGAGTAACAACAATATTCATCGCTTTTAAATTGTTTAAATCAAATATTCTTCGTTAATATTTTCGCAAGATTTCAAAATTAAATGCGACAAAATCTACCAGAGAGATTTCGGGGAACTAATACACGATATCCCTGTAATAGTGAATACGATTCATTCGCGAATAATAATCAAGTAGCCTTGACAATTGTGTAGTACAATACTGGATTGATCTTTGCCTGCTTTAGTTTTCTCGCCCAAAATGAGATGAAAAACATATTAATTCACATATTATAATATTATCATAATTATTAGATGTTATGATTAATGAAATTGAGCGTGATATTAAAATAAAATCATTAGAATTTCATATTATATTGCTATATTTTTTATACTTCTCTAAAATATTGGTGAATAATGTTTAGGAAGAACCTCACTATGTTCATGTTAGTTGGAATTTTGACAACAATCACTGTTACATCAACGTACCTGATGAATGCTTCCGCTTACAAACCTGATGATCCTGCTGCCAAATATCATTGCTTTGCAACTGATGCCAATGGAAATTACAATTTAACTGCTGAAGGGGATTTGATCCCTTGTGAGATAGATTCAGGTGACAACGCATGGATGTTAACATCCTCGGCGCTTGTACTTATTATGACTCCTGGTGGCTTGGCTATATTTTATGCCGGGCTGTCAAGACAAAAAAATTCTGTAAACACATTGCACATGGTGTTTCTTACTACCGGAATAATTGCTGTACAATGGGCGCTATGGGGCTATAGCTTAGCTTTTGGCCCAGACGCAGGAGGCTATGGATTTATAGGAACGCTAGATTGGGTTGGACTAAATGACGTACTTCATGATGTTCCTTCAATTGCATACGGGGGTATAACTGGAACTACTATTCCACATCAAACTTACATGGTATTCCAGATGATGTTCGCCATTATCACTCCTGCACTTATTGTAGCGTCTGTTGCTGAAAGAATGAAATATAGCGCATTCATTATTTTCATCATACTTTGGGCTACCTTTGTTTATGATTTTGCCGCACACTGGACATGGTCCATTTCAGGACCCGACAATTATGGACTGAATCCTGGTTATCCTGGATTTGGATGGACCGGTAATCTTGGATCACTTGACTTTGCTGGTGGAACAGTCATTCATATCACCTCTGGTTGGTCTGGACTTGTTATAGCATTAATGTTGGGCAGGAGAATAGGATATGGCAAAGTTCCCATGGAACCACACAACATTTCACTGGTGGTTTTAGGAGCAGCGTTACTGTGGTTTGGATGGTTTGGATTCAATGCTGGTTCAGCCGCTGCAGCTGCTACTAATGCAACAAGTGCATTCGTTGCAACGCAGGTCGCTACGGGTATGGCGGTGGTTACTTGGGCATTGCTTTCTTGGGCACATACAGGCCGAGCATCTACTATCGGAGCTGCTTCTGGTGCTGTAGCAGGGCTTGTAGCCATTACGCCGGCCTCAGGATTTGTCTCGCCAATGTCAGCTATGGTAATCGGCATAGTTGCCTCAGTTGCATGCTATGCAGCAGTCATGTTCAAGAACAGTAGAAAGTGGGACGATGCGCTAGATACTTGGGGAGTACACGGAATAGGAGGACTGGCAGGAGCTTTATGCACCGGATTGTTCGCCGAAAAGAGATTTACGCCTTGGGGAGACGACGGATTGGTTTTCGGCAATCCAGCTCAGTTACTGGAAAATGCAATAGGTGCATTTGCGGCTCTAGCATGGGCAATGGGTGTTACCGCATTAATCATCAAAGTAATGGACAAAGTTTGGCCTGGAGGCATAAGAGTTACTCCAAAAGAAGAAGAAATAGGACTTGACTTGACCCAACACGGAGAACGAGCTTACGTAAGCGAATAAGAACCTCTATTTTTTCTTTATTTACTTTTTTATTTCTTTAAAGTAGTTAAGACGTTAAACTTTTGATTGTAGGCTTATATATTTTCAAATATTAAGAGTAACATGGTTGATAAATTTACAATAGTCAGATTAAGCGCAGGAAATGAAAAATTTGAAATTTTGGTAAAACCAGATCCTGCTCTTGAATATAAACTTGGTAAACAAATGGATATTTCTAATATTATGATCTCAGATGAAATATACTCCGATGCTAATAAAGGCACAAGAAGCTCAACTGAGAAGCTAATGAAGCAATTTAAGACGACGGATCAGTTAGAAATCGCAAAACAGATTATGGCCAGAGGAGATTTGAACATGAATACAGATCAGCGCAGAAAGATGATTGAAGAAAAGAAAAGACAGATTGTTGAGTATATAAACAAGAATTTTGTCGACCCAAAGACTCACATGCCACATCCCGTGTCAAGGATTAACGCTGTCCTTGATGAAGCCCGATTGACCATTGACCCCTTTAAACGGCTAGATGACCAAATCAAGAATATCATAGAACCGTTGAGAAAATTATTACCTTTAAAGTCGGAAATACTGGAATTGAATATAACTGTACCGGCTCAATTTTCGGGTCAATCATTCAGTGTATTCAAGAGTATTGGTGAAATAAAATCAGAACAATGGCTTTCGGATGGATCACTACAAGTGGTGCTTAACCTCAACGCTGGAATGAAGAGTTCATTTCTAGATCGGATTGGTACTGCGACCAAGGGCTCAGCTCAGGTGACAGAAAAATAAGAATGACCTATGTTATTGGCCACACTTAAAATATAAGTCTGTTCTAACTTCCCAAAAAGGGAGAATTATGAATAAAAGATTTTTGAATTCTTATTTAGGAGGATTACTCTATGCAGGAAGTTAAAAGAAAATATGTCATTCCTGGTGATATTGTGGCTGAAGGTAATTTGAGACCGTTGGTTAATGTATTTAAGATTGGAAATTCAATTGTGGCAACTCGAATTGGAATTACAGAATCATCCAAAGATGGTGCTAAAGTAATTCCATTATCTGGGATTTATTTTCCTCGAGCAAATGATATCGTCATAGGTAAAATACTGGACCATTCATCTCTCTCTTGGTCGGTGGATATCAATTCATGCTTTGCTGCCCATTTACCTGCTCAAGACATATTTGGAAGAGACTTTTCACCAGCGCACGACGACATGGGACGTCAATTATCATCTGGAGATGTTATTGTCGCCAGAATTGCCATTTTTGATAGGACAAGGGATCCAATCCTTACTATTCAAGATAAAGACTTGGGAAAAATACCTACAGGTGAATTGATAAAAATATCACCAACCCGCGTTCCAAGACTCATAGGAAAAAGAGGATCCATGATCCAAACAATCGAAAAGGCAAGTTCTACAAGGATAACCATAGGCCAAAATGGAATTATTGTAGTATCAGGAAAAGACAAGGAAGGAATTACTCTTGCCATCAATGCAATTCACATAGTAGAAGTAGAAGCACATACTTCAAACCTTACGCAGAGGGTTAAGCAATTATTGAATGTGCCGGACTCTGAGATTGAGGGTGATGATACTCAGAATAACGAGGTAAATGATGCCACAATGATGAATGGTGATAGAGTTATTTCGAACAAGAATGATAAAGAAATGGGAGTGATTAACTCAGATGGTACAAAGTAGAAGCCTTATAGACGAAAGCGGAAGGAGAAGCGATGGTAGGATCATTGATGAATTAAGAGAAGTAAAAATCAATGTTGGCATCATAAAGAATGCGGACGGTTCTGCTCTAATTGAGTTCGGTAAAAATAAAATTATAGCGGCCGTCTATGGCCCGAGAGAAGTTCATCCAAAACATATGGCATTATCTGACCGCTGCGTTGTAAGATGCAGATACCACATGTCTCCGTTTTCAACAGATACTCGCAAGAGTCCTGCGCCCTCTAGAAGGGAGACAGAAATATCTAAAGTTATTCGAGAAGCCCTCGAACCTGCACTGATACTTGAGGATTATCCTCGTGCTGCAATTGATATTTTCATTGAGGTCTTGCAAGCAGACGGTGGTTCACGGTGTGCAGGCATTTCTGCTGCTTCTGTTGCTCTCGCAGACGCAGGAATAAATATGCGTGATATGGTTTCAGCATGTGCTGCTGGAAAGGTAGACGATAAGATAGTGATTGATATTAATGATACTGAAGACAAAGAAGGGGGAGCTGATATGCCAGTAGCATATATGCCAAATCTAAAGAAAATAACACTTCTGCAGCTTGATGGAGAGTTGAATCCAAATGAATTTAATACTTGTTTGGATGAAGCAATACGTGGTTGCTTGAAAGTATATGAAATACAGCGTTCCTCTTTAATAGAAAAGTACTTTGGCAATGAAAAGGGATTGAAAGAAGAATGAGTCTGTCAAAAAAATCTACAGTAATTGTGGAAAACCTCCGCAAAAAACAGATGCGAGAATCAATTTCAGCAGGGAAAAGACTGGACGAAAGAGGTTTAGATGTAATAAGGCCGATTGAAATTGAATTAGACGTTATCAAAAAGGCAAGCGGATCGGCTTGGGTGAAGTTAGGTAACACAGAGGTGGTAGCAGGAGTAAAAGTGGAAACCGGTGAACCTTTTGAAGGATTGGAAAACAGTGGAGCTTTGATAATTACTGCTGAAGTACTCCCAATTGCGTCACCACACGTAGAACCAGGACCGCCTGATGAAGAAACAATTGAACTTGCTCGAGTGGTTGATAGAGGAGTGAGAGAATCTGAAATGTTAGATCTAAGCAAGTTAGTTTTGGTTCCCGGAAAAATTGTGTATACCATTTTTGTTGATTGCAGTATCATCAACGTAGATGGTAACCTTTTCGATGCGGCGTCTTATGCTGTAGTATCAGCACTTGCGAGCTGTAAACTACCTGTTTTTGAAATCAAGGATGACAAAGTAGTTGAAACAGGAAGAACTCAAGAACCTCCTATAACTACTATACCTGTATCTGTTACCACGGTTAAAATCGGAGATTATCTGCTCTCAGATCCAAATACTGAGGAAGAAGCTTGTATGGATGCTAGACTTACAATCACTACAAATTCAAAAGGTTCAATTGTTGCAATGCAAAAGGGACTTAAAGGCAACTTTTCGGTAGAAGAAGTTAAGAGTATTGCCGATAAAGCAAGAATCAAAGGAGAAGAAATTAGAGGTAAACTAAAGGGATTGATCAACGTTGGTTAGTAGGAGTAAGCACAAAATAACTCGCCTTAAAGGGTTAGGTGTAAAATACGGAGCTACTGTTAGAAAGCGATATGGAATGATTTACCGGCTTTTGAAAAAAAAGAGAAGATGTCCAAAATGCGGTTCAATAAAATTTGATAGGCAAGCACTAGGAATTTGGTACTGTTCAAAATGCAATTACAAAGTAGCTTCCGGTACATATGATGTAAACTTTGAAAGATCAAAGAGTTAGGGTAAATATTAGAATCAGAATCATCCTAGACAACCTATCTCCCGAAATTTCTTCTAGTATTGGAAATACTATCAGCAGGGCACTAAAACCTGAAACTAAATTTCTAACCGGTAATGAAAAAATAAGTATTACCTCAAAGAATGGTGTAATTTCTCTTAATATTAGGGGGAATGATGTACAATCTATT
>DASUQJ010000119.1:0-74127 GCA_036280615.1 Nitrososphaeraceae archaeon | reverse complement strand
CTTATTAGTTAATTAAATCGCCTCTATGCAATCGCCTCTATGCATTATTCAATTGAATTTAAATCTTAATTTGATGATGAAATATGGATTGAAAATCGCAACTTTCCATGTGAACTAGGTCTAAAACAAGTCTTTGTACATCGAATTTATTTTTGATAATAAAAAATACTACATTTAAAAAGCACTCTCTTTGTCTAAGTCGTAGGGGCCATCGTCTAGCTTGGTCAAGGATACCAACTCAGCTGATTTAATATCATTTCTTGTGAGGTATAGGCCTGGGGCGCTGGCGGTCGTGGGTTCAAATCCCACTGGCCCCATGTTAATCTTGACCTTTTTTAGTCCCATATAGAAGATAATAACGGACATAGGAATTTGGAAGAATCAAAACAGGTCTGCAAGCATTTCTATCGGCAATGTTATACAATCATGAATAAGAGAACATTTCATCAAAGATCTTCCTTTCGTTTTTGTCTAATTCTTCCCTGAATATTTTCCACTTTCTTTTTTCAATTTCTGTTGGAATTCGATAAGAAGGAATTATCGACCCGTCATCTCATTAAGGGTTTATTCGATTTAAAAAGCCTCCAAATCGAATGTCGCAAAATTGAATGGGCGTTGGATAACACATTAAGCAATGCTCTATGGTTGTTTTGCCAATCTTGCCTGGAGTGAGCTCGCATAAGCTGACTAAATAGTCTATAGTAGCGAGCTAGATTAGACCACTTTTATTTGTACGATCCTTAAATCACTCTTCAGTGACCTTCATTTATCATATGTGCGCTCAATTCATCTTCTGAAGTAAATACCTGTTCGCATAAATCGCAGCGAAATGCGCGCGGTGCAGACTCTCCAAGTTTCGCGATATTAGCATATGACGGGGCAACATATCTTGAAGGAATTAAAGGTAGCGGTGAATACAAAACACCATAATATGGAAAATCCTTAACATAAAAATAATTGGGATCTGGAGGGTTATCTCTTTCATAATTATTCTTGACTATTTCCTCAGAAACGTTTAACCACAATACATTCCCATCCCATCCTTCGATCCGACTCATCGGAATGTAGTAATAATGTATATTTATAAAACCTCGCTTCACAACCACAAAACTCTTGCTTACAGCCTCTATATCGCCTATGTCTATATCGTCAGATGTGTGTACCGACTCATCTATTAGATCTTTCCATTGAGGTGGATCTGTTTCAGAATTCATTATCTTAAAGTATGCAATAAAATTATAAAGCGGTTTTGTGTTTTTGGTCATTTGACAATACTTATTGACGCAACTATCTGATATGATAAGATTCGAATCCCTTAACTGATATAACCATGTAACAATATTATGAGAAGATTTCCAACTAGTCGCAAGCAGATTTCAAGCCTGCATTACCTCTGCCTGAAATCTGAGATACCTGAAGGTCATTCAAAGGTTTTTTCAATTTCTGTTCAAGAGTTGAAGCAGGATGTTGCTGTATTTAATATAGGAGGTAATTTCCATGCGATATCTAATGTTTGTGCGCATAAAGGTGGTCCACTAAGTCAGGGAATATTGGAAAAAACTATAGTTACGTGCCCTTGGCATGGTTGGAAATATGACGTTCGCAATGGGAAGCCACCCCATGAGGGAGGTGATAGCGTGAACAGTTACAAAATAAATGTCCTTCGCAACAAGTTATATCTTGACTTGCTCCCTTTGAAACTAGGCACACATTCCTATAAGCCCCACAAATCGTATAGTGAACTACAAGGCTCTGTAAGAAATTATCTATCCCATAAGGACAAAGATTCCGTTATTCAAACGGATAACAAAATACACGTCTTGGGCATCTCAACTACTAATTCTAATGACGAGATCGCTCCTAGAAAAAGTACATCCGAAGAATCATTGAAATATGCGTTAGACTATGCCAAAAAGAAATTCGGTGCAGATTGTCATATGATTAAACTAAGAAATTTGAGATTTAGCCATTGCGAAGGCTATTATTCTAAAAACGCAAAGGCTTGCATTTTCCCCTGCTCAATATCAGAAATGGATAAAGATGATCAGATGTTAGAGATTTATGAAAGGATTATACTTTGGTCGGACGTTGTCTTTATTTCTACTCCTATAAGATGGGGAAGTGCAAGCTCCTTGTACTACCAGATGGTTCAAAGGATGAATTGTGTTCAAAATCAATCAGTTACTAATCAACAATACTTAATCAGGGATAAAGCAGCCGCCTTTTTAATTACGGGGGGTCAGGACAATGTTCAGCATGTGGCTGGCGAGATGCTAACGTTTTGGTCACAGCTGGGATTTGTATTTGGTAAATTCCCATTCGTAGGATGGAGTAGAGGATGGTACGCTGAAGACACGGAGAATAACTATAGTAGCATGATGACAAACAGTGGGGAGGCAATGAGGGCTGATATCAAGCGAACCGTAACGGGTGCAGTAGAGATGTCAAAGTTAGTTAGAAAAAACAGGTATGATGAGCTATTGTTGAGATTATACTGGACAAATTAAAATATTAATCTTAAAAGTAAAAATCGTTTCAAATTTGATTGAATCTCATGTTATCAATTACCAGGGACAAACACCTGAACGTTATTGTTAGTTGTATCTGCTACATAGACCTGCCCAGCAGAATCTATATCAATACTTTCTGGCGCTGAAAACTGACCCTTACCATCACCTTCACTTCCCCATTTAGTTATAAAAGTACCGTCCTTATCAAAAACCTGCACACGGTGATTTCCGGAATCTGTCAGGTACAAAAGATCATTAGGACCAAATGCAATAACTGCAGGCTTATTTAATTGCCCATCTTCGGTACCCAAAGTACCCCAAGACCTTACAAAAGTACCATTATTAGTAAAGATCTGAATTCGGTTGTTTCCATAATCTGGTACATATACGAGGTCATTTGAATCAACGGCAACATCCCAAGGTTGAATGAATTGCCCATTGCCTGAACCCTCCGATCCCCATCTTGTTATAAATGTACCATTGCTTGTGAATTTCTGTATGTTTGCCCCATCTCTATCACTCACAAAAACGTATCCTTTTGAGTCGGCGGCTATACCATGTGGATGGAGAAACTCTCCATCACCAGTTCCATGAGTGCCCCATTTTGTTATGAATTTCCCGTCGCTATTAAATTTCTGAACTCTAGCATTATTTTGATCTGTGATATACACGTTACCGTCTATATCAATCTCATTGCCGTGCGGATGATTGAATTGCCCATTGCCTGAACCCGTTGAACCCCAGCTTAAAAGATAACTTCCGTTTTTTGAAAATTTCTTTATGCTGTTTGGTTCAATATCGTTCACGTATAAATTACCATTAGAATCTAACTCAATTCCTTCCGGCTGATGAATTTTTATTACTCCGATACCATCTTGGGGTATGTTCCTATCAAAAATATAATTAGATAAAGGGCTTGGCGACGAAAGAATTTTAGATATATTTCCAGATAATGACGGAAGCAAACCCAGAGCTATTATAAAATAGAATAAAAAACTTTTTGACATTTTTTATATAAGCAGTTTCCTTCAGTATAGACCTTTCGGAATACTAGATGACATTGACTACTATTAGATCGATTCGGTAAGTTGATTTATCATATAGAATAAAAAACGTTAAACTCTGGGTAATGATGCAATTAAGCTATATAACTGGACATTTGATAAAATCATAGTTTTGCAAGAACAACAACAACTATGCTGAGAGAAGAAAAACCTTAAGGTAACTCATATTTTATTCACACCTAGTCGGTCATACCGTCGCTGTGCATGAGGAATAACCAAAACTACGTCCATACTAGGCATGCGAGATTTGATCACCCTTTGGGTGTTAAGCAAAACCATTTCGACCTCATTCAATGGTTTTTTTCCGTCCATTTCAACATGTATTTCTGCTCTTGAGATCATACCAGTTTGGCGCAGTTTGATGGACCTTACAGTAACATTACCTTCGAACTTTTGCTCTACTAGTTTTTTCATAAAATCTGTACTAACTGGATTATACCATGCATCGACCAGTATCAAGGATGATTGTTTCAAAGAAACATAAGCCACAGAGAATATGAATCCAGCAATTATCATTCCACCTATAGCATCAGCCTGCAGAAATCCAAACTGTGTTGCTAGGAGTACACTCAAGAAACCTAGTACAGAAGCTGATCCGTCCTTTATCGAATTTTTAGCATCTGTTTTTAATGAAAGTAAATTGTATTTGTTAGCAATGTGTCGCATCTGAAACGCTCTGTGTAAGGATATGGCACCGGCTATCGCTAGAACTATCATCGTGGCTATTGGCTGCTTAATTTCATTTGGATGGATAAGTCCCTCATAAGAGTGGTAGGCAATGAATATTCCTATCACGATCATCCCAATTGCTGCTACCATTGCTGCCAAGCTTTCTACTTTATGGTAACCGAATTGGAACTTTCTGTCAGCAGGTCTACGTGCAAATCGTAATCCTATCAATACTATAAAAGATATCATCGCATCAGACATTGAATCTACACCATCGGCTGTGGCCACTACACTTCCACTGATATATCCCATAAGTAATTCAGCAATTCCTATACTGATTAGGGTTACAACAGAGATTTTGGCAATTCTTTGACCCTCACGAAACCCCTCATTTACAAGTACCGCAAAAGAATCTTTATCTGTGGAAGTTCCTGAATCTGACGTTATTGAATTTGAAGGTACGTTCTCTGAGGTTCTTTTATCCAAAGTATGAGTTATTTAATAATAGACTCAATAACTATTAAAGATTATGAAGTTATTTTCAAGATAGAAAGGTTTAACGAGTTAGGATGAGACTTTGTGCTCTCATAAATTGCTTATAAAGCCAAATAGAATCTCGAATAGTCTACTTTATATTTGCAAGATTGCGTAATACTACTGATCTATTAATGACTGATATGGGAATGAATTACTTTATCATATCATTTGCATTTGCCCTCGTTTTGATTCCATCATTTGCCATAGTCACTTATTCACAGTCAAATAACACATTGGCAAGTGACTCGCTGTCGAATAATTCGTTGTCAAACGCTTCAATAGCAGATGAATCCAATGAAGACATCCCAATTTTTGAAAATGAAACGTCCTTTGCTTCTCTGAGCAGGTCCCTTGCTGAAGCTAATCAAATAGAAGATGAACCGATAGCTCCTCCGCCGCCTTCGGAATCAGAATCAGAAGGGGAAGCTGAAGAAGCGGAAGAAGACCCTAATGAATGAATAGAACCCAGTTATAGATAAATGGCAAAATTTAAGATGGTAAATATAGCAACCTAAGTTACTTGTATTAATTGACAATATGAATATTGACAAGGTGTAAAATTATTTTAGAGGTTTTAAATTTTTTGACTAGCTTTTCCCATAGTCTGATTATTTTTTGTAACGTAAAAGTTAATAATTACAAAGAAAAAATAGACATATGGGAAAATATGAATTACCGCCGTTACCATATAGTTACGATGCATTAGAACCACATATTGACGCAAAGACAATGGAAATACATCACACTAAACATCATCAAACATATACAGATAAGCTCAATGCAGCTCTTGAAAAATGTCCGGCAGAAATACAGGGAAAGGACATCTTAGAAATTTTATCTAATCTTGATCAAGTACCAGCGGATCAAAAAAGTGCTATAAATTTTAATGGAGGAGGATTTGATAATCATCGAATATTTTGGCAGAATATGAAATCAAACGGTGGCGGTGAACCAAGCGGCTCAATTGCAAATGCAATTAATGAATCATTTGGAAGCTTTGCCGCGTTTAAAGAGAAATTCGCCTCTAGTACTGTGTTGATTCAAGGCAGCGGATGGGGATGGCTTGTGTATAATCCATCAACAAAGAAAGTTGAGTATAAATCAATGCCGAATCAGACTAGTCCACAAACAGAAGGTTTGATACCACTTTTAGGATGTGATGTATGGGAGCATGCTTATTATCTCAAGTATCAGAACAAGAGACCTGACTATGTCTCTGCTTGGTGGAATGTAATAAATTGGCAAGATGTTTCAGAAAGATTAGATAAAGCTAAAAAATAAAATTTATTTTTTAATTTTTTAAAAACAAGTTTATTGATGATAGATTCTCGGATTTCTATATAAATAAAATTTTGAACAGTTGATGTTTTTTATTATGATGTAATTTGGCTGCAATAAATTAATTCTATGATACCAGAACGATACTGTTACTGCTGTTAGTTATATTCTTAACCATATTTTACTTTACTTTCATATTTTTTATTTGTCTTTTGATTTTTGGTTTAATTCTGAATATAACGGAAGAATTTTGTAATTACCGCTGCTGCTTACGTTATTATTTTTTAGTGGTAGAATATTGCTAGCTTCAATAACTGTATTTCCATTTGTTTGTTGAGGCATATTTTCGGTATTGTTACCCTTTAAAGGTAATACATTTGTAGCTTTAGTATCTGCATTTATATATTTTACTTCACTTTTCATATTTTTTATTTCTTTTTCAATCGTAAATTCGTCCAACACATTGCTGCCTTTATTGTCATAGAAGGTGGCGGTTAAGTTAGTATGAGGATTACCGTTACTAATTTCTATATTCAGAAATCCAAACTTACCCTCAAATTGTGTGGCCATGTAAGATTCTCGACCTTGGAGTGGATGAAAACCCTCTCCAGCTGTACCAACAATTGCATACACTATGCCATCATTATTACCATTGTATCCTGTGGTAAATGCATTTGTTATAGTGGGCTTTGACGTTTTGTCAACATTAAATGTGAGCGGATAGGTTCTCTGATAGTTGTGATTGTGTCCATTTAATACTAAATCAACGCCGTATCTATCAAACAGTGGATGGTAAATGTTCCTTATGTCGTTTTTCGCTGGATGTGCTGATGGTGATGTATAAAAGGGTCCATAGTTGGTTACTACTATCCAATCAGTATTTTCGTTTTCGGACGCAGCTTTCAAATCTTTTTCAATAAACTTATACTGATCAGAATTTACATCAAACTCGGATAGTGTGGACATCACGATAAAATGTACACGCTTGTAATCAAAGGAATAATAGAGCTTGTCCAGTCCGAAAGCATCTTTGTATTGATTTAATTTCAATATCCCATCTTTTACGTCATGATAACCAAAAGTCATCATCATTTTACCCTTGAAGGGTGACATTATATCGAACCAACAATCAGCAGTACTGTGCTGTGAAAGATCTCCTAATGCCAGTACTAACTCAGGATCTTTCTTTTCAATATTTGCTACCATTTTCTCAGTATTCGCTGAACACGAAAAATCACCTGCGGTTGCAAAATTAAAGTTCTTGTCATTAGGATTATTACCATCATCATCATTATTACCATCATTCTTGTCACCAATGAAACGATAACCTTCATGAGTCCCTCCACTATTGTCCTTGTTATCATCATCATCGTCTTCATCATCATCGTCTTCATCATCCCTATCTTTGCTTTCTTCTCGTTGCAGTATTAGGCGTTGATTATCCTTGTCATTTTCTATCTTATCTTTTAACTTTTCAATTTTTTTCTCTAAACTAGTTTCAATTTTCTGAATTTTCAGATCTAATCCAGCAATCCCAAAGTTCTCGTCATCATAATTTTCATTTTTACCATTTTTATTGTTACCTTGGGTTCCTTCTTGTTGCTCCCAGGCATACTGATTATCTTCTCTGTTTATCTTATCCTTTAAATTCTCAATTTTCTTGTCCAAATCAGCCTCTTTATTTTCAATATTGAAGTCTAATCCAGCAGTTCCAAGTTTCAGCTCTACATTACCATCTTCATCATCATCATTGTTATTGTTTTGCTGCTTAGTCTTGTCTTCTTCCTCTTTTTCTTCTTCTTGTTGTTGTTGTTGCTGCTCTTCCTTAGTCTTGTCTTCTTCCTCTTCAACTTCTTGTTCTTGTTGCTGTTGTTCTTGTTGCCATTGTTGTTCTTTAGCCTTGTCTTCTTTCTTTTCTTGTTGCTGCTGTTTTTCCTTAGCCTTGTCTTCTTTCTTTTCTTCTTGGTGTTGTTGTTGCTGCTGTTTTTCCTTAGCCTTGTCTTCTTCTTCCTCTTCTTCTTGTTGTTGCTGTTGTTCTTGTTGCCATTGTTGTTCTTTAGCCTTGTCTTCCTTTGCTTGTTCCTGTCGTTCTAACGGTTTTTTTTCCTCTTCTTTGCCCGTATCGCCATTATCATCTTCATTGTCTTTGGTCGACTTGTCCTCGGCGTTGTCCGAACGATTACACAGAGGAATTTCTAGACTATCAATTACTTTATTGTCACAAAGTTCGGTTTCCAACCCCTCAAGATTAGGATTCGAGTTATTCATCAAATTTGATGAAATAACGAGAAGTATTAGTGAAAAACCTACGATGTATCCTATATTTCTAAATCTGAGGCTGGACAAATAGTTTACGATTTCAAATCACCGTAAGTAAATAAATATTTTATGATGTCAGGCTCTATTAAAAAATACAGTAAGAAGGTATCCTTCTCTGATGAACTTTCCATCAGTACATGTGTCAAATTATTCTACAAAAAATACATGACTTTGGTTCTATACTATCCACTAAAATGAAAAAATTGAAATTTCAGTTTATTCTCTCAAGTATCAAAATTTATCAAATACTGCAAAAATAATTGTAATTTACCAGTATTACATCTTATCACATTTAGTAATAATGTTCCTATTCACCGTTACCTTCTGAAGTATCATCAAATTCTGGAAGATAGCTCCCGGATTCTGGTTTGAATTTTTCTTCATTTTTTACCTCTCCCAAAAGATCAAATGGACTCTTTTCGCCAGAATGTAGATCTTTTAAAGAACCTTCATGCTTCGCTACTTCTTTTTCAAGCTGCAATAATGCAAATACATCCTCATTTTTGTTTGATGTTTCGTCACTAGTTGAATTATTCTCAGTCGTAGCATTTACAAGATTAATTTGTGCTAGTGTAGCCGAAATTGATACCATAAATGCCAAAAGCAAAATTTGCAGTCCTGTTAGCATATTCAATGTATATTCTACATCTAAGTTATATAATATTTTCCTTCATAAATGTCCTTTTTGTTTTGAACAACGGATTACTTGGACTATGGACCTTATGTGTCGATACGATATCTTTAATACTTGATTCTGAATAATGAAATGGATAATTATTCGGTAAAATACGATGTAAAGTTCAAATACAATTAAATGATGAATCCCAGGTTCTTATTCTCAATAAACTGACTATTTGATCGTTTACCTTAAAATGAAATTAAAATCTCAGTGTAATGCAAATAACAGCAATTTCAATGAGCGGTCCTATTTTTGACATTTTAAATAATGATATTTCCAAAGTCAAAGTTTATTCTATATAATAGGAGAGATAGTATGAGTCAAAAAAAATTCCGGCACACACAAATAAGTTAATATTGATTATCCACACTACCTTGAATAAACTTGCTAGATTTTGGATAAAAAACCTCAAACTTGATAGACATCCAGAAGGTGGATACTTTACCAATACATATACATCTGACAAAAAGATCGAATTGCGAGATTACGATGGATTTAGATACTCATGTACAGCCATTTATTATTTGTTAACAGGAAACCAATTTGCATCATTTCATATAATGAAGTCAGATGAGATTTGGCATTTCTATTCAGGCAGTAGTTTAACGTTACACATAATAGATACAAAAGGCCAATTGAATAAAATTCTTGTGGATCCAAATCTTGAGGAAGGAGAAAGGTTTCAAGTTATAGTAAAATCGGGCTGTTGGTTTGCGGCGTCCATAAATGAAAAGAAATCATATTCTTTGGTCGGCTGCACGGTATCTCCTGGCTTTGATTATAGAGATTGGAAAATAGGTAACAGGAAGAAACTTTCAGAAAAATTTCCCCAGCACAAAAAGATTATAGAAAAATATACGAAAGCTCATTAAATAGACATCAGGATTAGTACTAGCACGAATAACGTTATATATGATTATGAACATCAGAATTAGTATGAAAAATCTTATGCAATCTCTTCCGAGTCATGGGTTTTTAATTTCTCTAACGTTACTATCTATTGGTCGTATGTACTAGGAATAACGGTACCATTTGATAATCCAAATACCTGGATACGCTTATTGGCTGTATCTGCTACATAAACGTTACCATCTGGATCTACGTCAAGACCTTCAGGCTTTGAGAATTGTCCGTCACCGTTTCCATCAGATCCCCAACTAGCAATAAACGTGCCTTCATCTGTGAATTTTTGTATTCTACCTGTATCATCAATTACGTAAACATTATCTGAAGAATCTACTGCTATTCCGGAAGGGCTCTCAAATTCGCCATCTTTATCTCCTCTAGAACCCCATTCTAAAGTAAAGTTTCCATCTTTCGTAAATTTCTGAATCCTATCGTTAGCTAAATCGGCGACATATAGATTATTTTTAGAATCAAGATCTATATTTTCCATCCAACCAAATTGACCTTGTCCACTACCTTCTGAACCCCACTTTCTAATAAATTGTCCATCTTTGGTAAATTTCTGAATATCGGTAATTTCAGTATCGGCCACATACACATCATCATTAGAATCAATCGCGATTCCATGAGGATGCAAAAATTCTCCGGCTCCTTCACCCGCTATACCCCACTCAATAATAAATGAACCATTGCTATCAAATTTTTGTATACGTTTGTTGTTCATATCAGAAACATACACATATCCTTTTGAATCAACATCCATACTATGCGGTGTATCAAATTGCCCTGGGTCAGTACCCTCCTTTCCCCATTCTAAAACAAATGTTCCATTCTTAGTAAATTTCTTTATATTATGATTCTCATAATCCGGAACAAATACAAAATCTTTAGTTGCTAGAACGTCATGTATTTCGCTGATCTTGTGTGTGTCGTTATTTCTTGCCCAATTTTGGACAAACACATATTCTTGATAACCAAAGGTAACCGAGCTAATTGATGAAAAATTGAGTAGAAATATGAACGTCACCAAAAATAAAAAAGCAGTAAATATAGTTAGCTTCAAACGGTTACTTGCTAATTTTGACATATTTCCTCATAGAGTCGTTTGGATATGTGTTTATAAATATGACAATCTCGAAATTATTTGAATTTTTGATAAATTTTTGATGACCTTCATTGAGTACCCTTGAGAATGTCTAGAAATAATACATATTGAATACTTGGATTGATTCATCATAATCATAAATTTTCTTATCTTTAGTATCTCTGATTAGCATATTACCTTAATTTTACTAAGCGAAGTCAGTCGTAATTGTTAACTTATTTTACCCATCACGTCAGTTGACTACTGATGCCAGAAAATCGTTCCCGGTATTTATATTTCGTTTCTCTTCAGGAGAACTATTTTCGATACCAATGTTACCTTTGAGAATGGGTTTGTCATCGGTAGTAGGGTTGAGAATGGGTTTGTCATTAACCTCAGTACTGCAATCTACGGAAGAAAGCATGTTTGTACATTCTTGAAGTTTATCTTGAGATTCTTCTTGACTATCATTCAAATTTTTGCTATTGACCTTAACTATGTTGTTTTGATAATTACTAATTGGTGGTTCCAATAGATTTTGTGGCTTATCCATCTTAAAAGATGTAGTCTTAGTAACCTTAGGATATCCATCATGTGAAACATCTAAGACTACCTCATAAGCATTCCCACCGCTTGTTGGTGAAGTATCCCATGTGTAATCTATTGACCCGCTATCATCGGTACTCGCAGAGAACTTCTTTCCTTCAATCTTTCCAAGGACATTTGCACCAGATATTATTTCTTTAGTATTGGCATCCACAACTTTTACTTCAATTGTTTGTTCATCACCGGGTACAACAAGCTCTTTTGACACGCTAGCCTCAACCAACAACTGTTTTTGAACTTCGAAACTTCCTGTCAATGAAGCTGGTTGGTAACCCTCAGCAGATGCCGAAACCAAAACTTTGTATTTACCGGACTCAGTATCAGAGGTTATGTTCCAAGAATGAGAGTATGCACCAGAAGTATCTGATGTCCCATTGTATCCATTCTTTTGACCAATTTTGGCCATAACATCCGCACCAGGTACAATTTCTTTAGTATTTGCATCAATAACCTTTACATCAATCGTTTGTTCATCCCCCGGTGCAACAAGTCGTTTCAATAAACTTGCTTCAACTAACAACTGTTTTTGAACTACGAAACTCCCTGTCAATAAAGCTGGTTGGTAACCGTCGGCAGATGCTGAAACCAGTACATCGTATTTACCAGACGGGGTACTAGGCATAATGTTCCAAGAATTAGAATATTCTCCAGAGCTATCAGAAGATCCATTGTATTCGTTTACCATTATGTTATGCTGCATAATCTTGACGGCAACATTGGCTCCTCCAACATCTTGTAATGTTTTTGAATCTGAAATCTTTACTGTAAAGTTTTGGGTTTCGCCAGGGAACATTAAATCTTTTGATAATTCCACATGAGTCAAGAGTTTTGTGGGAGGTATTGTTGTTTGATTACTAGATATAATTTGAGGACTTCCTGATGGACTTGTGGATAAAGATTTTAATTGAGGGAGCACGCCAATAGGGTCGTGTAACACTGAAGTAGATATTGGGTTGGCGTTATTAGTAACAACGCCTGTTACATTGATACTATGCCACTTTGTAGTTACTTTAGAATTTTCCAAACACTCTAGTTTGGATGTAAGATCATTTATTCCATCTTCAATTGTGTGATATGAAGGAGAATAAGTGAATGTCCAAGATGAATAGTCATCATTTCCATAAGGTCCAGCCGCTTTTGCCTCTTGAAATGGCTTTTCATCATTCCAGTCTACTAATACAGTGCAGTCCGATTTCTCGTTATCTGTAGAAACGCCAAAAATAGTTAGATTCCCAACAGGTACATCTTTTCCGCTAACTGGTGACAATATCTTTACACCAACTGATGAAGGAACAGTTTTTGTTGAAGTATTTGATTTATCAGTATCTCTAGTTTTCAAGTCAGATTGTGTCTTATCAAAATCACTACTTTTCAATTCAGGTTGTGCTTTGACTTTATTAATTGATTGGGTGCTGGACCCGTCATACTGTGGTAGGATATTACTCTTGATTGGAATGAAACCAAAGTCTTTGAATTCATTCAAAGAATCTATCTTGGAGACACCGTATCCGTATGTATTAGAACTAAAAATAGGGATAAGGAATAAAGTCGATACAAAGAATATTATTATTAAATAATAATTCACAAATTCTTATCTAATTTAATTTTTATAAGTATTGTCAGCCTATCCTCTCTTAGAAATGTCACTATAATTTTTATCTAAACGAGTACTTTTCTTTTTACTTATAAAATCACATAGTTCAAGAATTAATTGAACTTATGAAACATTCTTACATAAATTACTTTGAAAATTACTCTATTAAGAAATCCTTTACTACTTTATTAAACAGTCTTGGATTCTCGACATGAGGTCTGTGTCCACAATTCTCAATGATTATTATTCTTGAATTACCATGTTCCATAAATGGGCGAATAAATTTTAACGGTATCATTCTGTCTTTTTTCCCCCAAATTAGTAACATACTTGTATCAATTTTTTCAAGCTGGTTGTTGTATCGTTTAGCCCTTGCACTGCCTTTCAATGCAGAAATAAACGCTTCTTTTGCACCCGGTAGTGATAATCTTTTGTACATGATATCGGCATATGAAGGATTGACCATGGAAGTATCAATTGAGATTAATATTCTGCTGATGTCCCTAGAAGATCTGGCATTCACTATACTGACGAATCTTTTCAATTCTTTAGTACCTTTGAATGATTTTGGGAGGGAACCGGCAGGACTGATGAGAATGAGTCTATCAACCATTTTCCTATTTTTAAGGGCAAACTCTACAGCGATATGACCACCGAGTGAGGATCCTATAATGAAGAGATGATTTAATTTTATTTTTTTAATGAATTTTTCTAGAAAATTCACATAAAATTTTATGGAGTAGCTGATCTTCGGTTTGTCGCTCAAACCAAAGCCCGGAAGGTCTAAAGCGATTATTCTAAATTTAGTGGATAAAAAATTAATATTATTACTCCAACTCTCTATTGAACCCCCTAAACCATGGAGAAGTAAAAGTGGAATGCCACTTTTGTTTTTGTCCAGGTATCTGATAAGTAAGTCATCAATTTTTGTAAACTTGAGATCAGTCATGAAAATCAAAGTAAATAATTGTTACATTATCAAATATCGAAACCGTGGATGGGAGCTGAACAAATTCCTAAATGCTAGTGACCAAGATAGTATTGAACATAAATAATCATCCGATGAGGTCGAACAATTGCACGCGGTCAGCGATTTTATCTTCTAACTTTTCGATTTTCTTTTCTATTTTATTCTTGGTGGCGTCTTCAAGTCCGTTGAATTTAAGTCCGAAAATTGAATTATCGTCACTATCGTGATTAGAGACCGAGCTGTCAGTATTCGAACTTGTCCCGACTATTTTTTCGTCATTATCACTAAATTCATCTGCTACTAGGTCTGGTTCGAATGTAAAGAAGGTATTGGATTCACTATGAGATGTCAATCCTTCATCTGACGCTTTAGCAGTTTCCGATTCACTCATATCGATCGTATTTGATTCACCGATTTCTCCCTGTTGCTTAGAGCTGACAGTAGCGTAAGTTTCAGAGTCAGAATCGATAATTTCCTTTGAGGTGGGTTCATCTTGTAATTCAACAGTACCCGCACTGGCTACTTTTGTTTCATCAGCATCTTCAGTTGAGGCAGATTTGATTGATTCTTCATTAGATTCTGAATAAAGTGGAAGAATATTCTTTACCGGTATTACGCTGGAATCTTCACTATTACTATATGTACTTTCATTGGATTTTTCGACAGTATCATCTGAACTCTCGTCATTGATGCTACTGCTACTCTTCACTGGTAATAATTTGGTATCTTCACTAACTGTACTTTGGTTACCTGTATTATTTACAATTTCACTTCCGCCCTTTGTTCCAGTAACATTAATTGAATAGGACTTTGATGACGTAGCTTTCTGCACTTGATCGTAACACGTTATTTTTGATGTTAGTTCATTCGAACCTTCGACTATGTCATGATAATCACCATTGTATGTGTAACTCCACTTCGAATAATCTGCATCGCCCTTAGGACCATTAGCCGTTACTATCTGCATTGGTTTCAAATCATTCCAATCAGCATAAACTTGACAGTTCGTGGTATTATTGTCTGAGGATGCACCATAAATAGTCAAATCTCCCACCGGAACACTAACTGAATCAGATGGAATGTCTATTTTTACGCCTACGCCTGTCATTGTTGGGATTTGTGCTAATACTGGGTTCAACATTATACTTGATATCACGAATATTCCAAAGAGTATAAGCAATCCAAAGTTGACTCTAATTTTCATCTAGCAGTAGGTTAATAAGAATAATTAATATGAATTTTTTAAGATTATTCGATAGGCAAATTAAATAAAAAGGTTAGTTAAGACGTAACCTATTGATTCAATAGTAAAATTTATGTTTTCAAAAAGCAAAGGATAAAATGATCACAACTGAAACTTGAGACGCTGAATATTAGTTAACCCTGATTGAATTGTAAGTACAATTGATTTTCGAGGAAAATTTGAATAAAGTCAACTTTTATTCATCAAATCGTCATATTCACTATTA
The DNA here is from genome assembly GCA_036280615.1 of Nitrososphaeraceae archaeon. GTDB lineage: Archaea > Thermoproteota > Nitrososphaeria > Nitrososphaerales > Nitrososphaeraceae > TA-21. The sequence goes on along the minus strand of DASUQJ010000119.1, from coordinate 58,442 downwards.
ACTTGAACTAGCTGCTATTTGTAATATCTTACTAAACTCATCATTTTTCAACTGAGTTTTTTTAATTCTCAAGATGATTAGGATTTTTATCAAGTGGATTTTATCTCTATACTAAACGTTAATAAATAAATCAAACCAGTTATTTCCTTAGTCTTTACTTGCAAATTTCACCTCTGCAGAACAATTGTTTAATTTTCGTCGCCACAGTGGCTGCGTTTATATCATTCTTTCTAATTGGTCAAAATATCAATGTATATGGCCAAAACGGGAATACAGAATTACCTCAGGTGAATGACACGAATTTGCAAATTCAGGAATATGCTTCCGGATTTAAGTTTCCAACAGGAATGAATTTTCTGGGGCCAGATGATATCCTGGTAATAGAAAAAAACACAGGAAAAGTAAAGGAAATTAGAAATGGTACTGTTGTTGGAACCGTATTGGACGTGAATGTCGCAAATGTAAGTGAAAGAGGTTTGTTGGGTATTGCAGTTTTAGATGAACCAAAGTATGTATTCTTATTTTACACTGAAACTGAGAATGTTGATGGAGGTGAGGTATTGGGGAATCGGTTATACAGATATGAATATGATAATGGCAAGTTAACAAACCCCAAATTGCTCTTAGATCTTCCTACGATGCCGGGACCTTCTCATAACGGTGGAGTATTAAAAATAGGGCCCGATAAGAAAAGTGTGTACTTAGTAATTGGTAACATGAATTATGTGCAAAATCAGACGTTTATTACAAAAGCTCAGAATAATAAAAATGGTCCTCCACCGGATGGTAGAGGTGGCGTTCTCAGAATTACATTCGATGGCGGAGTTGTTGATGGTAAAGGATTGCTTGGAGATGAAGATCCTTTGAATAGGTATTATGCCTATGGTATACGAAATAGTTTTGGTATAGGATTTGATGCATTAACAGGAAATCTCTGGGAAACAGAAAATGGACGCAGCACTGATGATGAAATTAACCTTGTATTGCCTGGGTTTAATAGCGGATGGAAAGAAGTAATTGGTTTCTCTAACATGACATCTGAATTTAATGAAGAAAACTTGGAAGACTTTGGAGGAAAAGGTACCTACAGGGATCCAGAGTTCATATGGAGAGATACAATAGCTCCTACATCAGTTTTATTTGTACATACTGACAATCTTGGATCGAAATATAAAGATAATCTATTTGTAGGCAGTGTCAAAAATGGCACTGTTTTTAATTTTCCATTGGACGATACCAGGACGCATTTAGTTCTCACTGGTCCTTTGTCGGATAAAAAGGCGGATACCAATCATGAAACAGGTGACGTAATTTTCGGCAGAAATTTTGGAGTAATCACAGATCTACAGATAGGACCTGACGGAAACCTGTACATATTAAGCAACTACAAACATGATGGTACAATATTCAAAATAACTGCCAAAAGTAATACCAATTAAATACATTCTTCATTTTCGATTTCACGACCACATATGTTGAATCTCATTTAATATAAGATGGGTCTCTATGTCTCTCAAAACAATACAATATACCATCTCGAGAACCAATAAACAACATGCCATTTGATATAGAGGGAGAAGAATCAATGCTACCCATGGTGGGGAACTTCCATTCCTGTTTGCCCGAAGTGAAATTTATACCATAAATAAATGAATCTAAGCCTCCAAAAAACAATAGTCTATCAAATTCACTTGTGGAAGGTGATGACCAAATTTTTCCAGCAGTTTGAAAGTCCCATAATTTAGATCCTATCAGGTTGAAGCAGTAAAGTCTATGATCAGAAGTTCCAAATATGATTCTATCTTTTACCAATAGAGGGGATGATAAAACTGGCCTTAATATCGTTTTATTCCATTTTGTAATACCATCGGTATTACTCAAGCAGTATATCCCACCCTCATACGTACCAATAAAAATTGAGTCTTCTGATAAGCATGGTGATGATGAACGTATCTTACCATTCAATTTTGATTTCCACCTTAGCGACCCGTCTGAATTCACAGAGTAAATGAATCCATCATCTGATCCAAAGTATATTATATTTTCATAGTATGAGGGAGAAGACCAAATTTGTCCTTTTGTTCCGTACTTCCAAATTATTTCTCCCTTCGCACTAAGAAGATACAAATTATGATCCATTGATCCTAAGGCGATATTTTTCCCTACAGAACAGGGCGATGAAAAAATATCTCCCTTGGTCTGAAGCTTCCAGATAATGCTGCCATCATTTTTATCCAGTGAATAAACAAAATTATTTTCGAAATGATCGTTATTTGTCCAGGAATTAAATGTTCCACATATTATCATATCATCCAAGATTAATGTAGATGAGACAATGGGACTTCCAATGTTTTGATGCCATCTTATCTCTCTTCTAAATATATCCAAGCAGAATATGCGTCCAGTCAATGTGGCAATGTATAGAAAACCTTCTTCATATACCGGAGATGAAATAATTGGACCTAACTCAATTGTCCAGTAGAGTAATGGTTTGGCCAGAGGTTTGGTTCTTAGGGAGCCGGTTCTTCTTGTGTTGCCTCGAAACATAGCCCATGATTCGTTGTTTTTATTTGACATACCTAATTTGCCTCTCAAAAAAAGATTGGGAAATTAGCCAATTTTAATTGGAAATACTCAAAAATTCAGTGATTCATTTTTTACAACATTTACCCAATGGAATATGATATCCATGTGGACATGACCTGGGGTGCTTTAACAATGTACATATCGCGTCAGTAAATTTCTCCTTCATGTGATGTTCTATTCCGCATACCATCTCTTCATCAATTTCAATTCTTAAAGCTTCTTTCATCATAACTTCTAAAAGTCTCGTATTTCTTATCATTCGTTCTCCAATTTGCTCTCCTTCTGCTGTTAATTTCATAACAGAGTTACCTTTCGAATATTCAACAAGATTTGTGCCATTTAGTTTGTGAAGCATTTGAACAACTGAAGGTTGTCTAACATTCAAAATCTTGGCAATAGAACTAACTTTTACTTTTTCCTTTCGTTCACGAATATGCCAGATAGCTTTTAGGTACATTTCAATGTGTTCGGATTCAGCTGTTCCCAGATATAGCTCTTCATCAGAATTCATGTTAACAGTCCCTAACATTTGATGTATTCTTAATCACAATATAATTATTAAGGTTCCGTTCGACAACTTTTATAATTTACTTTTAATCATAATCAAAGTTTAAATTTTAACAATCATGTTCCTAAAAATAGATATTATGCTAATCATCCCTTCTTCCCATCCTTTAGATTCGCCATAGATTTTCTAGAGGATTCAATCAACTTCTTTCTGCGTGGCTCAATAATTAGGATATAAAGAGATCCTATAACATACACTGACAAGAGTATTATCTGGGCAATCGTTGTTTCTAGTGTCGGGTGAATCCCAGTCATTGTTGCCAAATTAATCTCTAAGCGCGGTATGATTCCAAATAGGTGTGTTGTTGAAATATAACCAACCTCTTGAAACTCTCTAATGGCGTTACCTATGAATGCAATAGACATGTAAGCTCCAATTGCCATTGTTAAACCAAACAAAACACGCAGTGGTAGCTTCTTCCCTATTTTTCTAATAATAAATACAATGCTTATTATCACTGCCAATCCCAAGACAAATCCCAGAAGTACAAAGGTTTCCATATTTTTTGCAAATGAGAACATGGCCTGGTAAAACAATACAGTCTCAAATCCCTCTCTATAAACTGTAAAAAATGATAACATTGCAAAGACCATTACACTGCCAGTCGTTGTTGCCAGCCATACTTTTGCCTTCACAAATTCTATCCATTTTTTCGTTTCAACCTTATTTAATATCCAGAAACTTACCCAGAATAACACTGCAACAGCAGAAATTCCTGCAATTGCTTCAATAAGTTCCCTGCTTGCTCCCGATATCTCAATAATAAATTGGGCAACATACCATGTAATGACTGTCGCAATAATAGCGATCACAATTCCAAGGTAAACGTGTTTCTTATAATGTGCATTTCGTGATGCATCAAGATAGGCAAGGATAGCACCGATTATGAGTGCAGATTCAAGTCCCTCTCTGAATATAATTGAGAATGAGGTAGTAAATGCTAGCGAAGGAGCTATTGAACCAGTACCGGTAACTAATCTTTCAGATTCATCTAAGCCACTTCTAATTTCTACAATCTTAGCCTCAATCTTGTCGTATGGTTGATGTTGTTGAATCAAATTCCTTAATTCTGCAAACTTTATTTCCATATCAAGAGTAAAGTCAGGATTTATTGGTCTAAGTGGAATTTCTATCCCTTCATAACTGTCTAGGTAAGCTGATCTTGCTGTAAGAAATGCCCCATCATATTTTCCTCCCTTATACTGTTGTAGGAGATCAACCAACTTAATCCTTATGTCATCTATATCTGTTCTTACTCCCATCCTCTCTGGTTCTGTACTCTCACCAAATCCTCTTTTTTCCCCAGAGTATGTTCCAAAGCCTTGACTGAGGCCTGTTATATCACTTAAATTGTTTTGTTGTGTATTCTCTGCCATAGGAGCTGAATATTCTGAGGTATCACTAAGACCTAGATTTTCATAATTTACATTTAAGAGACTTGCAGCATGTGAAAGATCGTTAGTGATATTGTCTAGAAGAACAATTACCTGTGATTGCTGTTCGTTCTTTAACAGTTCGCGAAGCTCTTCTCTCATCATTATTTCTAAATTAAGCATAAGAGTTGGATCAACTTTTTCAAGCGGCGCTTCGATATACTCGAAATTGTCCAGATATGCAGTAGTTGCATATTTTTCAGCAGAAGAATAGTCCGAATTATTCTTTATGGCTCCATCGATTTTTGTTATTAAATTTTTTATATTTCCAAAGTAAATCCTTAAAGAATCATCTGGTTGAACGGTGGACTTATTTTCGTTTAGATTTAAATGGATAGCTGTTATGAGTTTTGAGATGCTTTCTGCATCAGACTTAGAAGATAAGGAATTCCTTAGATCCTCAAAAAAGGACTCAAATTCCAGTTGTTTGGAATCACTGAATGAATTAGAAATATTGTTGAATAATTTATGTGAAATATCTACCATCCCTATTGCATTTTCATAATCTACTTGATTAGAAGAATCCTTAGTGCTGCCATAATCAGACAATTGGTAATATTTTGAAGTGTCATCCAATAGTGCCATAATAGTTGATGCTATAACTGAATAATAGTCCAAATTATTTGGATCGAGTATATCTGAGTTAATATTATTCAAAATATTGTTTATTTCACTTAACTTACTTTTTATTTCTGATGATTGAGGAATGGATCTTACCATTATTGGTAAATCAATCAATAACGATTCTAATCTATCAGTTGATATCTGATCTATTTCTCTAATTTTATCCTTAATTGAAGGAAAAATTGTTGAATGGGAGATATATGCATGCTCAAAAGCTCTTGTGTTGTCTCCTTTTGTCAAACTTGCCTGAACTAAATTTGTTTGTTCTGATATTCTTTGTAGATTGACGGTTACCGAGATCAAGTCATTGGTACTAAGTTCGATATGCTGTGAACCATATGCACAGCTTAAGAAGAGACTGGGAATAAGGAGAACAATCCATACGGATAATGGAATTTTTTTCCTATTTTCATTCCCATTGAAAACTTTCATTCAATTTTTCTACCTCATATGATGACGTTTGAAGAAATAATTTTTTTCAAGGACATAAAACTATTAGGCTTACCTAAGTAAATTAATGCAATATAAATCTTGATAATCGCAAAATGTATAGATAATTATGACTATCACACAATAATTGAAGTCAGTACGTTAGCTGGGTTATCTACATAAGCGACTCAATGCGTTTAGCTTGTTGATTCCTGTTTGGTTTTTTTGAAACCTTCAATCTTTTCAAGTACGAGATATCTTAATCTATGGATTAGGGTTTTAATTGTGTGTACCCCAGGAATAGCAAAATGTCTGACTATTATAACGTGGCATTTGAGCTCATATAGCATATTTAAAAAATGAGGATCGTTAAACACGCCAAACTTTGAAATAGTTGCACTGGTTATGACAACGTCGGGTAGAAAACTACCTAAGGAGGACAAAATTGTATCTGCTGCTTCATTACTATATTGCATATCGTTATTTGATAAAGTAATCTCATTAAATTCAATGCCAACCTGCTCAAGGTATTCCTTTTGTTTTAGTATGTCTGTTATTCTAATAATTTTTTCCTCTTCGCCATCATTTTTGGTATTGATATATAACACATTAATTTTAAACTGTCCCGAACGTTCTAACCAACTTGTGGCCTTCAGAACGAGGTCGGAATGATCTCCCCCATCATATAAAACGACCAAATTTTTCTTATCTTTACTGCTTTTTTTCCGGTCTGGTTCAAATGTTAGATCTTCGTTCCCTTCTGACAAAATTGCAAGAACATCGCATGTCAGTATAGTTTGAATTTTCTTACTGTTTCTGAACATTTCAAAATCTGTAATCAAAAGATCTATTTTTTGTTCCTCCACAGTAGCCAGTATCGCCTCACTTGCATCATGCGATATTCTAACGAGATAGTGATTCAGAATATTCTCCTTATCGATAAGCTTATCTAACGGTTCAAATGATTTTCTGGCTGTTTCGGCATAACCCGTTCCAGCGGACAATGGAGTTTGTTTTGGAACCGTGATCACTCGCAAAATATTAATCTCACCGGTATTTTCTTTTGCGACTCTTATCGCGTATTTTAACAATCTATCTGGATCTTCAGGTGTATATGGAATAAGAATCCTGTAATCTTTCCTCTCTAGATCTCCTTCACTGGTAACAATTGGAGCATAATGCTCTATTTCTTTCCTGAATGTATACATTCGATATACAAAGAATCCAATTACGACCCAAACTATGGTTATGGCCCAGCTTAAAGGCTGAGTAAATAGAAGATAAATTGCTAGTCCTAGCATTAGAAAGATACCAATTATTGGTATTACAGGAAAGAATGGAGTTTTGAAACCATAGTCCAACTTATCACCATAAATCCTTCGGATAGTGATTACAGCCAAATTAACTTGGGTAAATAATAAAAGAAAAATAACACCAGCTGCTACAGCGATCTGTTCTAGAGGAAGTCCAAAAGCCATAATGGCCATTATGATACCAGAAATTAGTATTGCGATATAAGGTGTCTTGTTCTTTCTGTGAATAGCACTAAGCTGGTTTGGCATATTGTAGTTTCTGCCCATAGCAAAAGCTACTCTTGCCGATGAAAATGTAGTTGCGTTTAAAGCAGCTAATGTAGAAATCAAGCCACCTCCTAGAACGATAAACGCTCCATAAGGAAGTATTAATTCTCCGGCTTTCATTATTCCAAGTTCACCACCGTCACCAATGTATTTCCATGATTGGATACCGGCTGGAAATATTGCCCCTATGGATACAAAAGCAATCAAACAATACAAAATAACTACCGCAGTTAGAGATATGAAAATAGCCCGTGGAATGTTCCTTTTTGGATTCTTTACCTCTTCTCCAGTTTGAACGATTACCTCATAGCCTTCGAATGCTATGAATGTCAGACCCATTGCAGCAACTATCCCGCTGATCCCCATTGGTGCAAAATCTGAAAAGTTCATCTCCCAGTTAGGTTGTCCATTCATGACCCACAAGCCGGCTCCGATTAAAATGAATATTAATCCTAACTGAATTATAGTAACGATGACACCGGTCTTACCCGTTTCAGACGTTCCTTTGATGTTGATATAAGTGAAGGCCGCAATAGATGCCACGGCTATCAACTTTTCAATGGGTATTATATTTAAAAGCAAAAGATCGTGCGAAAGATTCGTCATATCCAGCAATCCTGTGAGAAATGAGGCAAAACTTACAGCATATAAAGATCCAGCGATTATGTGAGCAAGCCACGCCATCCACCCACTTATGAAGGCATTGGGTCGAGGCAAGCCTTCTCTCACCCATAAATAGCCGCCACCTGCTTCGGGCATAGCAGACCCAAGTTCTGCATAGGCCATAGCAGTAAATAGCGTGATTATCCCATTGATAATAAAGACTAGAATAACCGCACTGCCTGCAAGACCTATTGCCGGTCCCGTCAGAACAAAAATCGAGCCACCTATCATTGCAGCTATTCCAACCATGAGTATATCCAAAAGTCCCAGAGACCTAACCAATTGGTTATGAGATGTGGTGCCTCTGTTTGTACGCGGCTCTTCATCAGCGTCAGACAATTGCTATCGATTCGATTTCAATGATAAATTAATGTTTTTAATCAGCTGCCCTTTGTTATCCCTGTTAACGACACAGTAGGAACTAATAGAAAATATCTAATTTTAGCAACTAAATATATATAAAAAATAAACTGCTATTATGGTGATGCATCAAGTTGCGCTGATTACAGGTTGTTCCAGCGGAATAGGTTATGAGACAGCACTGATGCTAGCTAGAAACGGATTTCACACATTTGCAACTATGCGGGATACAAAAAAATCAAATCCTCTTGCAAAGACAGGTGAAAAGGAAAAACTTGCTCTAAAGATCTTAGAACTTGATGTAAATGATGATAAGTCTATAGAAAATGCAATTAATCGAGTTAAAAGTGAAGCAAAAAGAATCGACGTCTTGATAAACAATGCGGGTTATGGTCTGGTAGGCTATTTTGAGGACCTGACTCTGGATGAAATAAGGGAACAGTTTGAAACTAATTTCTTTGGAGTTCTCAATATTACTAAAAAGGTTATTCCGACGATGCGATTACAGAAAAGTGGTACAATTGTTAATATAAGCTCAGGTGCAGGACAAGTAGGATTTCCTGGGATTTCTGCTTATGTAAGCACAAAATTTGCTGTGGAAGGATTTAGTGAGTCATTAATGTATGAACTATCTCCTTTTGGCATAAAAGTAATCATTATTGAGCCTGGAGTGCTCAAGACAAATTTTTTCCGTAATTGCGTTATATCAGAAGAATCAACTAAAAACGGATCACCCTATTCTCGATCCCTGGATAAAATTCAGAAAAATATTGATTTAATGCAAGAACACGCTACGTCACCTACTGATGTTGCAAAAATGATATTGCAGGTTCTAAGCAGTGATGAACCTAAGCAAAGATATATCGTCGGAAATGATGTTGCAATGATATTGGAAGCGAAAAGGAATTTATCAGATATTGAGTTCAAAAAGATGATGATGCAAAATATTATTTGAATTGTAAGAGATCTGTTTCTCTATAATGTAACACTTTCGCCTACACAAGACTCTACGAGAAACATATTTGATTCTGACAAAGCAGGATTACTATCAAACTATCTACCAAAGTACTACAGCGGCAGGTTTCATATTTTTATAGTATAGCTAATATAATAAAGCAAGGGCGTAAAGAATCTGTCCAATTCAGTTGAATTAATTGTAAGGAGAATCAAAAATGGATCTGTAATAGATCATATAGAATCAGGTAAGGCATTTTTAGTTCTGAGAGCGCTAAATATCACCGGTAGAGAGGGAAATGTCATTACAGTTGCTTTGAATGTCCCAAGCAACAAATATGATAAAAAAGATATTATCAAGGTAGAAAACAGGTATCTGGAAACTGATGAAACCAACAAGTTGTCCTTAATAGCGCCACACGCCACCATAAACATAATTAAAGATTACAAACTAGCAGAAAAAAGAAATATCCAACTACCAGATTTTATTACTGGAATTTTCAAGTGTCCTAATTTGAAATGTGTGACTATCGGGGAGAATATAAAATCTGTCATTGAAGTTATTGATAAGGAAAAAATTATTCTGAAATGTAAATATTGTGGGAGAATTTTGAGTATTGATGAATTGATATTCTAAGTTATTTTGAAGTCAAATTCTTGTGCCGCTTTATGAATATTTTATATACATAATGCTGTAACGAATATTATTTTCATTTTCTACAACTAGCACAGTACTCATCGTTACTGGTTTTTGATACTGCAAAATGTAATCCTATAAGCGGTGAAAAAACTAATATTGTAATTAAAGCAAGATAAAATTGAGAATTATAGACGAGATATAATGTAACTCCAATACAAGTCATTATCTCTAACCAGGTACAGGTACATAATTGAAGAGCAATTTCTTTCATATTCATTTAATACATGATTAAATGTGCGTTGGTAATTTGAGTATAACTGAAATTTAATCTAGGAATTTATGCTGAATTCACTTGAATTTCTACGCTCATTGGTAAACCAATCTATCTGGAGTCTACTGGAAATCAGCATTTCATTTTTTCTATATTGAACCACAATTGTAGCGTCAAATTATGTTGTAAAATAGTATTGGGTCAAAGGATCCTATAACGGTAAATGGAAATGAAATGATATTATAAATCTCAAATTATAAATAGTCAAAATAGAATTAGAAAAAATTCCAAATTCTATCCGAGAATTTAGGGATCTATTGTGAAGGATTTTTATATGATTTAGAATCATCACTTGTAAAGTTGGATTCAAACTCTGAAAAAAATGATGCAAAAATTTCTATACTAAAAATTTTTCTTAATGGTACGTTGCTCGCAATTATTATTGCGGTGCCTGCTATAATCAGCACTATCTTATTTCATTATGTTATCAAAACAAATTTGATAATAACTATATCTGCTGGGATAATAACTCTATTTGTGGCCATGGGGTTTGCATACAAAATTTCTAGAAAATTATCAATGTAATATCAATAAGTCAATATGTAAAGCAAGTCTCGACTTAAGTCAGAACTTACATCTTGTGCACTTGGATCAACTAATATTTGCTCAAGCTAATGTATCTTAAACATAAACACATTGGACCAAATTGGACCAATTCCTACTTGAGTCGTTAGATAGATAATTCTCAATGATGTTTTTTATGATTCTTTTGTTTATTCTATCGCTACAAAATTCATATTGCAGCTATTATCGAGATAAATTCTATAAGCAATAAGATTATTTTTCATAATTTTTAGGACATCAATATATAAATCTGGCATGCAAAAACAATTTTTTGTCAATTGTCAAGAACAAGTGTAAAGTTTGAGTTTCCTTGTCAGAAATCAGAAAATGTTACGCCAGACATTATGATCAAGATGATAAGTACAAGTATAATTCTTGCATTATTGTTTACTGTTCCTGCTTTGGGAATATTTCTGGGAATTTATTGGCATACGGATAATTTATTGATGGGCGTAATCATAGGCTTTTCGATTCATTTTATTACTCTTGGACTTGCCCATCCAATATCGCAATCTATATCATCTTTTTTTGATAGTTGAACTCCGTAGACATAAGTTGTATTTGAGAGAAACAAACAAACTGACCTTGGACTTTACTGTTGTTGGTAATGCACCTACAACTGACGTAGATGGGGATTGAGGAATTTCTTTTTTAATATAATATGATTGGACAACTGGCAATACACCCGCGTTTGCTTCTTATCAAAGTCGTCCTGAAATAGATCCAACTATCCAAACCCTCCGATTATCTAAAACTTGATATCTGAACTGAATAAATTGAGTGAATAAAAGTATAAGGTATGAATTAATGGGATGTTCTCCTTTCTCTACACTTTCAGCGGATCTTGCATCATCAGCTTTGATATGACTACCCTTTTATAGATTATGGGTGTCAACTTCATGCATGAATTTTTTTGCGGAAAGATATATTTGGATTCTTCAGGCAAGATTAAAATTGATGCAGAATTATTAATTTATTGATAGAGGATGTGCCATAGCCATTGAGCAAGGTAAGCATGCCAGGTAAAATTTTCGGAACCGTTATGTCTCATGGACTAAAAGGAAGGATGTTAACAAAGAATGAACTCCAAATGTTGACAGAATCAAGGGATATGGATGAACTAGTAACAAGAATGAAAAATACGGTTTACCTTGATGCATTAGCCAAGCTTACTAAACCTTACACTGCCGATAAGATAGAAAATGCGTTAAAAGAATATTTGGTAAACACACATGCAAAAATGGTCAATGTCTCAGGGGGAGCTAGAATTCTTAGCGCATATTTTGTAAAGCATATAACATGGAACTTGAAGATGATATTAAAGGGTAAAGCACTTGGAAAATCTTATGACGAATTATTGTCAAAGATAAATTTGAGGGCAGAAGAATTGGTCGGTCGACGCGACTTAGTAGTTAAAGCATTGGTTGCAAAGAATTTGGATGAGGCAGTCTCTTCAATCTCTGGCAGTGAATTTGCAGAGGATGTTACTAAGGCAGCTGCAATATACAAGGATAAGGGAGATGTTAGAATTTTTGACGTATATCTTGATCATGTTTTCTATCATGATCTGGGCAGAGCAATGAATACTGAATCACAGTCTTTGGAGGCAAAGAACATTGTCTCTCTTGATATCGATTCTTATAATGTGCTTGCCGTATTGCGAGGAAAATTTTGGAATCTACCCCCAGATGAGATAAATAATCTCGTGGTGGCTACTACCTCTAAGGTAACTAAGGAAATAATACAAAAAATGATAAATACTGAAAAAATATCAGAGGCAATAGCGGAGTTGTCCAACACCGTGTATAAGGACATTGTTCCACAAAATCAAACAAGCGATATAGACTCGATATTACAAATTGAAAAGGGATTTGAAGAAATTGGATTGAAGCGAGCACGGTCAGCTTTTAAGACCATGTTTAGTGTGGGTATTGTACTTGCGGCTCTGAAACTTATCATGTTTGAGGTTAGAAATCTGTCAGCAATAGCGTCTGGAATTGAACAGAAAATTCCAGGAGAAACGATATTATCAAAATTAATTAATATCAATTAGTATCATTCCATTCGACATTCCAAAACAGTGCTAAATTGAATCGATATATCCAATAGGTCATAAAAGGGGTAAACATTTTCAAGCGTATGGCTTTATCGTTCTATTTAGCTCGCTGCCCGGACCAAACTAAATTTGAATATAACATATTAGGAATTAATTTATTGAATCCGACTCCTTCTCCCCTATACCATTTTGGGAACCATTCATAAAGATGCAATCTAATTGTCTGAATGTACACAATTAATCCTTCAATAAGCATAATCCCTATATTACCTCCAATCAAAACAGCCAATCCGCCTCCGCTCTCGTAGGATTGATTAACGGTTACCAATAAGGCAGAATGTACCAGTAACATAATTCCAATTCTCGTATAACTAATTACATTAGAGAGAACTTCAATTATCCTTACCAGTATTACTTCTATAACAATGCCCATCAATCCGCCTCCTTCATCATGGCCATGTTTAGCAGCAAGTTCTTGCTCCTTTTTACCGCCCCAAATCATAACACCCGCCGTTGCAAGGATTATAGGAGGTGCAGCCTTTGCGACCAAGTCCACCGTTACCCAGTCTCCAAATAGAAATGTCAACCACGGTACTGGTTCGTCATGAATTACTCCTGTTACTCCAAACATACCAATTATATCATATCCAGAACCTATTGCCGCAAGTATCAATGCGACTACGGCAAGAAATTGAATTATAGAAGGAATATCATGTGTAAAGATAACAAGTTTATTTTTTTCCAATATATCAGCTCTAAGTCTTAGAAACAATGCCATCAATATGTGTATGATGCCTATGGCTACTGAAACCTTGAGTATTTTTATGACCTGATCGAATGTTAATTCTGAGACATTCAAAGCACCCACTAGTGGACCCAATGGTTCAAAGAGGGGTGCCAAAATAGCTAGCTCATCTATGTGAAATCCGAACATCTCTCCTGTACCTAAACCTGCTATGGTGGCAGCCGCACCACTCGCCGCCAATAAAGTTGCCCATGTCTTAAGATTTCCAATCCCTCTGTATCTCAGGTACATACCTAGGCCGAAAAGTAATAGGCCGTGTCCAAAATCTGCAAACATAATGCCATAAAAAACAGGCCATACGAATGCAATAATTGGAGTAGGGTCTACTTCACCATGGTTGGGAAGCCCCTGGGTTTCAGTTATTACTTCAAATGTCTTTGCATATCTATTATTGACAAGAAGCGTCGGAGGCTGATTCGTAGAATACTTATCAACTTTAATTGGTTCTGTGACAGAGATATAACTATCTGTAAGTGCTTTGAACCTTTTTTCCATACTATCTGGAATATATCCTTGGATAACCGCAAAATTCTTTGTACCCCCTGGTTTGCGTGTCACCTCCAAAATATCTTTTGCTGTTTTGGATGATTCGTACAAAGAAAGTAATTTGGGTAGAAGTGCAACTTTCAACTTTTCAATTTTTTTAGTAATTTCTGCATATTTCTTTTCGAGTTCTTTAGTCCTCTTTTTGGACATCTCATGGGCAGAACTTGGATTTTGTGGCAAGTCGGTTGGAATCTGGATAGGATGCACATTAAAGCTTCTAAGTACTTTCATTATTTTTTCTGAATCTTCTTGTGAGCCTACGACAGTAATAGATGATTTCTCATCGTCAAGTTTGATTGGATGAACAATCAAATCACTCAAACTATTTTGAATTTCGTTGATATCCTTGGAATTAACAATAAAAATTTCTGCAAAAAATGTTTTCAGACTACGTAGCCCGGATAAATCCAATTTGAGCTTCGACGCACTTCCGATAGCATCTAGGGCATTGCGATATTCCTCAAGTTCCTTCTCAATTTGCTGTTGAGTTTTCAGTAAGGACATTGGTTCTTCTAACAGAACCTTACTTTTCTTTTCTAATTCAACAATGAAATTTTGAATATCATTTATCTTGTAATCAGTTTTTTCTTGAGGAGCTCCCTTGAAGAGAGTCGCCATTACACCAGTTTCAAGCGGTATCCCCAAAGATCTTATGACTTCATCAACCTCTTGATACAATTTTTGGGCGTTTAATAAAAGATCATCGAAATACGGACTAGTATGATCAGAAGGATTCTGCAATGGATGAAACCATTCCAATTCCGTCAATTTACTTACAGCATCATGAGTTTCAACTCTTGGCAGAATTAGAGTTGTCTTTAAGAGCTTGGCCTGTCCCATAGTATTGAGTTGTTTGATTACTAATTCTCCTTAAAATCTTTCCCTTTCATACTGTCCAACAATCAATAAGTGATAAAATGTTTTCAGTTGTCAATTAATGGCTCCTTGATATTCTAAATCCTCTTACTCTACAATAGAAATAATACTTTTGTTGCTTCCATGAACAAAAAAATTGGCTGTGATCTAGTTCAGGGTACCACGTTCCCTATGGAAAAAAAGGAACCCCGTCGAGGAAGTATTATTCCCCTCATTGCCCCAGGATAATGAACATCATTACAATACCATAGATTGCAATGGATTCTACCATACCTACGAATATGAAGACTCTTGATTGCATCTTTGGATTATCGCTTATCGCAGCTAAACCAGCAGCACCTACAAATCCTAAGCCTATTCCTGATCCAGCAGCCGCAAGACCAAAGGCCATTCCTGCACCAATAAATTTGGAACCTGTATCGGAGGTGCCTTCTGTTTCCGCTTGTGCATAAACCCAGTTGTTATACAATAATAGTATGCTAGATGTTATAGCAATGGTCAGAAGAATAATACTAACTTTTTCTCTGTTAACACTCATCATACAGTGGTTCCAAATTGAAGGCCATATTTAATTATAACTAAGAATGTTCAAAAAGTCACCGAATTAAAGGCATCATTAATAAATAAGACGTTAAAAGAAATTGGCAATTTCTTAATAGAATTATTCTAAATTTTTACAAACTTCGCAACAAGAAATTTTAGTCGAAGATATTAGTTCTAAATCAAATAATGAATTGAGATATTTGAACATCGTACATTGGAAAAAATTCCGGAGGTTACTTAAACGTTTGACATTGCTTTCTTCTTGCAAGAAGAGATATCGTTTTTTACATTTTCAACCATCGAATCATGCTCTGACTGTAAGTTTTGTTTTGATTTTCTATAGTATTGTGCGATTATATCGTTGTCCATATTACTTGCCACCATCAGTATGCGTTGTTGTGCCCAATCTATATCTTTTTCCTATCCAGAAGAACTTTCACTTTTTTGAGTCTTACAAATTCTTCTCTTTCTCGTTCTTCCAGTGTTCCCTTAATGAAGGCTATGGCATTCTGATACTGTGGAATTATAACAAATTCAAGTGCATTGATTAATTTCTGTGTTTTTTCAAGTTCTTTGGCTAGACTAAAAATGGCATTTTCATATTCTGCGGCTTTACAAATCTGTGGAAGCATATTCTTTATCAGTTTGGATGCTTTGTCAACATACGCGTTTGTTTCCGAAAATCCATAAGAAAGCTCTTGACCGCCTTCCTTGGTCTTTATCTCTAGAGTAGGTATCTTGACATCAACGATTCTTCTCACATTCACGTTCACTTCCATTATACCCGGAGTCGAATCTGAAATCGATTCTAACGTTGATGTTCCAAGAGACATGTATGAATCATAGACTGCAGAATAAATATCAGAAAGTGGAGACCAGATATCCCCTCTTGTCTTATTAGCCTCTTCTATCATCTCATCAATTTTTTTTAGTAGTACTTCTCTTTTATCATCAAGTATTTTGTGAACCATTGTACTAACTTGCAACGATCTTCTTATCTTAATTAGTTCAATTTTCGTTGCAGAAACATTTTTGCCAAATGACATTTCGATTTCGAAGAACTTCTAAATTACTTGTTCCCTTTATAATATTGCTGAATGTGTTTGTCTTTGATCTTGGTCAGTTCGCCTTCTGGTAAAGTCGCTAATATATCCCATGCTCTACTTAGGGTTTCGTCCAAATTTCTATTTTCATCAGGACTTTGTTTTAGAAAGTGAGTTTCAAAACTATCACCAGCGTCAAGATATTTCAAATCAACTCCCGTTAAACCTGCCTTTCCTACGATTTCTGCTAGTGCTCGGACTTCTTGGGCTCTTGAATATGCGTCGTACATCTGATTACCAACTTCCATATGATCAGACCGAGTTTTTCCTTCACCAACACCATCTTTCATTAATCTGGAAAGGGACATCATTACATTAACCGGTGGATAGATTCCTTTTCTGAAAAGATCTCTTCCTAAGACTACCTGTCCTTCCGTGATGTAACCGGTCAAATCAGGTATTGGATGTGTAATATCGTCCGCCGGCATTGATAGGATAGGCATTTGAGTAACACTTCCATTTTTTCCTTTAATTCTACCTGCCCTTTCATAATTATTTGCTAAATCAGTATATAAATATCCAGGATATCCTTTTCTACCTGGAACTTCTTCTCTTGCTGCGCTTATCTCTCTAAGAGCTTCGGCATAATTGGTCATATCAGTTAGTATCGCCAGTACATGCATACCAAGATCAAATGCAAGGTATTCAGCTACAGTCAGAGCGACCCTAGGTGTAATGATTCTTTCTATAGCAGGATCATCTGCAAGATTGACAAACAATACACTTCTTTTCAACGCACCTGATTCTTCCAAGCTTCTCTTGAAATATTGAGCTTCGGAGTATTGGACACCTATCGCAGCGAAGACTACAGCAAAGTCTTCATTTGTTCCCACCACGGTAGCCTGACGTGCAATTTGCGCTGCTAAGATGTTGTGTGACATTCCGGAACCTGAAAAAATAGGTAGCTTTTGACCCCTAACCAATGTCAGCATCCCATCAATTACAGATACTCCAGTTTGGATGAATGACGTAGGATATTCTCTGCTCTGAGGATTCATTGGTTCTCCGTTAACATCAAGGAATTTATCAGCAACAGGATCAGGTAAGCCATCATTTGGTCTTCCCAGACCGTCAAATACACGTCCGAGCAGTTCTTGGGATACTGGCATGGTCATAGTTTTTCCAAGGAATTTTACTCTTGTACCAGTAATGGCCAAACCTGTTGTTCCTTCAAATACCTGAACCACTGCTTTGCCGTTCCCTATTTCTAGAACTTTACCTAATCGTCTTTCACCATCATTTGTTTCTATTTCTACAAGTTCATCAAACGAAGCTTTTGTTACACCATCTACTATCATAAGCGGCCCTTTTATTTCGGCTATTTTCGTATACTCGATCCCAGTTGTTTTAGACAGAGACCTTTACCTCCTCAATGTTACCTTTGAACGAATCAGATAGTTGTTTATCTATTTCTTCTAATTTTGAAATTTGCTCATCTGTAACTTCGAATTTTGCTTTTAGTAAAGTGGTTATTATAGGCAAGGCTCTAATATCTGCTAATGATTTTCCTTCCTTAAGGGCCTTTTGTGCTTCTTTGTAGAACTTTACCATAAGTCGAACCAATTTCAGTTGTTTAGCTGGACCGCAGTAAGTATCAACCTTATCAAAAGAGTTTTGCTGCAAAATTCCTATTTTTAGCATTCTAGCTACTTCTAAAACGAGTTTCTCTTCATCCGGAAGCGCTTCAGGTCCTAACAATCTGACGATTTCTTTTAATGTATCTTCACGCTGCAATATGTGATATGATTCAGCTCTCAGGTCATACCAATCGGGGCTTACGTTTTCTTTCCACCACTTGGATATGTCTTCAAGATAACCAGAGTATGACTGCATCCAATTGATTGATGGATAGTGTCTGGAATATGCTAGTCTAGTATCCAGTGCCCAAAAAGTCTTGATAAATCTAATTGTGTGAGTTGTAACTGGTTCAGTAAAATCTGCTCCTGACGGAGATACCGCACCAACAAGTGTCACAGACCCAGAACGATCCGGTGAACCAAGTGCTCTTATTCGTCCTGCTCTTTCATAAAATTCTGCGAGTCTTGACGCCAAATACGAGGGATAACCTTCTTCTGCAGGCATTTCTTCCAATCGACCCGACATCTCTCTGAGTGCTTCTGCCCATCTACTTGTAGAGTCAGCAACGAGAACCACATCATAGCCCATATCTCGGTAATACTCCGCCATAGTAACACCCGTATAGATTGATGCTTCTCTAGCGGCAACAGGCATGTTACTCGTATTTGCAACGAGGACTGTTCTTTCCATTAATGGCCTTTGAGATCTGGGATCAATCAAGTGTGGAAATTCTACAAGAACTTCTGTCATTTCATTGCCGCGTTCTCCACAGCCAATGTAGACTACAACCTTAGAATCTGCCCATTTAGCTATCTGATGTAATGTCACAGTTTTTCCAGTACCGAATCCACCAGGAATAGCACCAGTTCCACCTTTTGCAATAGGGAAATATGTGTCAATAATTCTCTGTCCAGTAACTAGTGGTACTGAAGGATCGTATCTTTCGGCATATGGACGTGGCTTTCTCACAGGCCATTTGTGATACATCTTTAATTCAATCTTCTCTCCGTTCTTGCTACTAGCATGCCCAATGACATGCTCTAAATCATATTCTCCCTCCTTGGCAATTTCAGTTACAGTTGCCTCAGGATAATTTGGAGGAACCAAAATATTATGAGTCAAAAGAGGAGTTTCTTGGACTGCTCCGAGTATAGATCCTCCAAAAATAGTTTCATTTTTTTTCACTGATGGAGTAAACTTGTATTTCTTTTTCATATCAACGGGGCTAGTTGTGATACCTCTGCCAATAAAAGCTCCCGATTTTTTGGCAATATCATCTAACGGTCTTTGTATGCCATCGTAAATCTTACCGATAATTCCTGGACCAAGAAAAACTGAAAGTGGTTGACCAGTACCGATTACCTCTTCTCCGGGTTTCAGACCAGATGTAGATTCATAAACTTGAATAAATGCAACATCTCCAGTTAATCTGATAACTTCTCCAATTAGTTTGGAATCACCGACTTCTACTGTTTCATACATTTTTACAGTTGACATCCCATCAGCCTTAACTGCCGGACCGCTAACCCATACTATCTTTCCTTTTGCTACCATCTACTTGATTTCGCCTCTAAGCAGTTGGACTATGTCTTTCCTTATTAAAGGTTTGAGGGTTTCAATATTAGAATCAAGTGTATTATCTAAAGTCATTGTTCCATCTACAGAAGCTGCTTTTATTCCACCAATAATATCTATTGCCTGGTCTGATACCGTTATTTTCAATTTCTTATCGGACGATTCTTGCGACGATATCTTTTTGACCAGTTTCAAGTCAGCGTTGTTGCATTGTATTATAATTTCAGAACCTAGCTTCGCAACGCTATCTTGTATCATTCTGGCTAATAATTTTTCATAATCTTTCTCATTATTACCTTTTGCAAGTTTTTCCTTCGCTTTATTAAAAATTTCGTCAATAGCTGATTCAATAATAACGAGTTCTTTATTCCTAGCATTTAATGTGCTAGATCCTATTATTTGCCGCTTTAGATTCTCGGCCTGTTTTTTTGATGATTCTATAATGTTAGTATATTCAACTTGTAGACTGCCTTTAGAAGATTCTAAATTTTTCAACGAATTTTGAAGTGCAGAGTCAATCTCTGAGATTAATGCGGATTCTTTTTGCGAAAGAACTTTGTCAATTGTTCTTTCTAAAGAATTTAGACTCATTCATTGATTTTTCAGAACTACGTGATTTTAATCTTTTGATAGCAAGATTTCTTCAAAAATACAAAAATAAAATTAGGGTAATTCATCCCAATCTTTTACTTAATTTTTGTAATTAGAGTATTGGTCCATAATAATCCGTTCTCGATATGACTACGAGCCTCTACATACTTCGCAGGTAAAAGTACCTTCAGAATACATTAACACATCTGACCATTCGCCGCATTCATCACAGAAACCTGAGATAGCAGATGCGGGTCTACCAATTTCTCCTCTTATCATAGCAGCCTTCTCTGAGACTACATCCACTAATTCTGGAGTAACAGCAATAACATCAGAGCTAGAAATAATTCCAGCTAATCTGTCTTTATAAACAACACCTAATCTCTTGATGTTATTTTTTCGCAGTATGCGTGCGGCCTCAGTTATACCTTCTCCGGCTTCTACAGTGTGTATTGTTTGCATTACTTTTGCACCATCAACCGATGATGGATCTAAATTGCCTGCCACTACCTTTGATACAACATCCCAATCAGTAACAATTCCAACGGGTTTTTCATTTTCGGTAATAATTACACTGCCAATATTATGTTCTTTCATTTTACTTGCAATGTCGACTACGGTATCGCTTGGCCCAGCTGTAATGACAGGACTATTCATAATGTCTCTTACTAATACTCGTGTAGTCATGTTTGCATCGGTATTTTCTATTAGTCTTTTTGCCACAAGATCATTTAGGTAGTTTAGTTTAATTATCTTTCGTATCTTCGTAGTATAGAGCAATGAATCACAAGAATAAGGATCACCTGCGTATCAAAAGTTAACCAATCTTAACATCATTCACCGATTGGCCCCTTTCAATATGTTCTATCTTGGATTGGCCTGTTGGCAGCATTCTAATAAAATCATCCAAAAGTACTTTTTTTAAATAATCCGCTAAATCAGAATCAAATTCAGAAATTACTCTTACGAATTCACTTTTTATTTTCTTGGCCAAATTCATCGGATCGGAACCACCCGGCAACAACGAAGCAAATATCAAACTTCTCTTTTTGATGGCGTTTAACGGTCCGGAAACAATTGTGTATCTATTTTCAATTTTAACCAAACCTATCGATAGTTTTAGTTCAATGCCCTTGCAAAAATTTCTTTTGCCTTCAATGACAAAAGAGCCTTTTGGAAGAAATTGACCCGTAGGAGCTCCTTTCTTTATCTGATTAGGGAACACCCAGTATGCATCTCCACTTGACAATCCATCCTTCCACGCTCTACTGAATGATACTGTGGCTTGAGCCGTCTCCTCTATGAATTTAGAATTCTCATTGTCTTGATTTCTCGCATTCTTTACGAGAAAAAAAGGAGATCCATGAATTTCTGCGTGAAACACGATATCGTCATCAGTCATGTATTTGCGAATAACTGCTGAATTCGAAGATGCATCTCTCCCGCCAATAACTAGGTGACCGTCAGTAGTAACGAACCAACGATATCGCTCATACCATTGTTTTGATTCTACCGCATTGAATTGAATTTTTTCATGAATTTTTTGTGTTTGACCCTGCAGTTTTTCAATTCTTGATCTAAGTTCTTCACTTGCTTTATCGATATTGCCGGCACCACGTTCTAATTCTTTTGCTCTAGAAAACAATTGTGACGAAAATTTTGGAATACTTGATTCTAACTTTATTCTTTCATTTAGTAAAACCAGATAGGTCAAACCATTTTCGAGGACTATTTTAGAATCATTTTTTTCTAAAAGAGTCTTGACTGAATTATCGTTCATATCTTGGATACCGAAAGATGACAGCTTCATTAATTCATGGGCAATACTTCTAAGACTTTTTGATTTTGAAATTACACTCATTTTTGCTTTGTTTTGTTCTTCCAAGTCATGTTCTAATTCCAATATTTTCTTGTCTGCTTCTTCTGTTTTCAGACTCCTACCGATAGATAAAGTCTCATTACTCAGTACTTGATCTATCGCCTCCATGTATGTCTCAACTTTCTTTGCGTTAACTTCTTTTGACATTGAAATAGGAGATGCGTCTATTGCAACACCCCTCTTATCCATGGTAACTGATGGTTCGTGATTTTTTTCATCTAGTACTTTATCAGCTATTTCTTTGGTCTTTTCATAAATAATTTCTATATCCTTATTACTAAGCTGGTTAGCAAACTTTGTATTATTTCCCGATTGAAATAGTATTTCTTCAACATATTTCCTTGGTAAGGATGTAGATTTTCCCAACCATTTTACCACTTCTATATCATCAGGAAGTGGACTAGCACTATCCATCATACTTTCTGCAGTAATATGTAAAACGTCTTCACCTCTACTAGGTGGGAGAACATAACCTGATCCAGTATTGAGAGTTCTGTGCTTGACTTCTACTGGATTCAGGATCCAAAGTATTTTCATCGATTCGTCGCATAAAATGATATTCCCCTTTCCGAAGATTTCAACTATCAATATCCTTACTTTATCGTCTCTATTTACAAAATGGAGTAAAAATATTCTCTCGCTACCAGGCTGCGATATAGAACTTATTCTTGCCCTTTCTATTTCCTTACTTAGTGTCTTTACAAATTGATTTTCTTCTACTTGTTTATATTTCTTATTTGTTAACCAAATTCCCTTGGTAGAAACCATAAGCATAATATCAGATTCTATTGGATGATGAAGTTTCAAAAGAATAGAATTTTTAGTGATAGAAGAAATATTACTCACGTAAAATCCCGATGATACCTTTGAATTTATCTTGTTTACAAGATAATGTAGCTCTATCCCTGATAATTCCATATGAATGACTGTAGAAGAGGATGAATATTAATTAAAAATTCGAATAGCAATCGAAAGGAATTAAACCTACAATTAATGTGAAGAAAGCAATTGGATCTACTAGATAAGATATACTATATGAGAGCCTTTTTAGGAGTTATGTGTGGTATTATCCTAGGTTTTATCTTAAATCCTTCCAACTATTCAGCGTCTGTACCCATAATTATTGCACTTGCACTATTTTTCTATATTATCTCGTATGTTATTGCAAAAAAAATTGGTTTGAGATTAAGAACTGAAGATAGAAAAAAAATTTCTACTAATGGTATTTTTCCATTTATCTTTTTGCTGATAATGTTCATAATTGTTACATATACGGGGCTCCACGCATGATAAATATGATCTGAAAGAATTTAATTTCAAGGCATTTTATGTATGCATGATGATATGGAACTATTTAACGCCAGGCATACCCGACGAGCTGTTCGAGCGCTCAGAGAATGTTCCAATAACCAAAGAGGATATCCGTTCAATTGTCCTGAGTAAACTACGTCTAAGAAAAAATTATTCGGCGATTGATGTAGGATGCGGAAGTGGAAGCATTACTATAGAAATATGTCTTCATGTAAATTCTAAAAAAGTATACGCTATTGATTTGGATAAGAATGCCATAGACTTAACAAAAAAAAATCTAGATAAATTTGGTGTTTCTGCAAATTTAATCCACTCCAAAGCTGAAGAGGTCTTACCATCACTACCAACAGTTGACGCAATTATTGTCGGCGGAACGAAGGGTAAAACTGAAAAAATCATAGAGCTTTGCATTTCTAAATTAAAGAAGGATGGAAGACTAGTTATTGATACCATACTCATAGAGACAATGTATAAAGCCCTGAAGACGGTCAAGAAGCAAAAAATGCGTGATATTGAGGTTACTCAAGTCACAATAGCCAAAGGAAAAAACACGTCAAGTGGAACTATGCTTATTTCCAGAAATCCCATATTGATTTTGTCTGCTACAAGATAGTGAATTCATGTTTGATGTTTTAATTCATGTGGATACTCACAATTTGCTCTTGGAGCTCGATTGCTGGGAGATTCTTTTTACTTTAAATAACACAATTTTTTACAAAACAAATCATGAAGCTTTCATGTATAGGTTGCGGACCCGGAGACCCGGATTTGCTAACGATAAAGGCTGTGGATAGAATTAAGAAAGCAGATGCCGTATTTACCCCCACCTCAAAGGAAGGTAAGCCCAGTATAGCCTTATCAATAGCTAGAAAATACATAAACGAATCAACCACTACAATTACAAATCTAATATTTCCAATGATAAAAGATAAAGATTTACTCAAAGTACAGTGGAAGACTAATTCCCAAATAATAGCGGACACAGTACATTCTGGAAAGAATTGCGTTTATTTGACCGTAGGAGATCCCTCCTTATACAGTACATGGAATTATATTCATAATGAATTGAAGAAAAAGCATGATGATATAGATATTGAGATCATTCCTGGCGTTCCGTCCTTCTTTGCATTCGCAGCTCAAGCAAAAATGAGTCTAGTAGAGGGCGATCAAACACTTGGTATCGTTCCTGCATGTTATGATTTGGATAAAATAAGACATACAGTCGAATCTTGTGACTCTATAATATTTCTCAAGGACGGGCGATATTTTGACAGTGTGATTGAAATACTATCTGAAACTGGTTTTAGCGATAATTCCGTTATTACTATTGCTCAAGATGTATCCGTGGATGAAGAAATTTTAGAAACAAAGAAATTAAAAGACTTGCGAAACACAAAAAATCCAGCTGGAAAATACTTTTCAATAATGGTGGCTAGAAAGAATGATTGAACCCAACACTATTTACTTTGTCGGCTCCGGTCCAGGAGATCCGGAGCTCATAACATTAAAGGCAAAAAAATTATTGGAAAATGCAGATGTGGTGGTTTATTCAGGATCGTTACTCAATCCAAAACTGCTTGAATTTGCTAAAAAAGATGCAACCCTTCATGATGCGGCTCTTTTGGATAGAACTAAAATTTATGAAATATTAAGGGATTCCACAAAACAAGGAAAACTTGCCATACGTTTTCATGATGGAGATCCCGCGTTATTTAGCACTATTAGGGAACAAATAGATAAGTTAAACTTGGATGGAATAAATTGTAAGGTCGTTCCAGGAATAACCGCAATTTTAGGTGCAGCCTCTTCATTGAATTTAGAGTTAACTCTTCCCGGAATCACTCAAACACTTATTATCACAAGAGCTGAACTTAGAACTCCAGTACCAGAAGGTGAAAGAATTTCTAACCTAGCAACTCACGGTGCTACTATGGCTTTCTATCTCAGTGTTCATCTGATAAGAAACATAGTGGACGAATTAATTAAGGGGGGTTCCTATCAAACCTCGACTCCTGCGGCTGTAGTATACAGAGCCACATGGGAAGATGAAAAAATAATAGTTGGAACTCTTGGTGATATTGTGGACAAAGTGAGGGAGGCCAAAATAACCAAGACCGCAATAATTATTGTTGGAAAAGTTATTAATCCAACCAGCTACGAGTTTTCAAAAGTTTATGATCCGCAGTTTACACATGGCTATAGGAGAGCAGACAAGTCAAAATAGTATTTTATAAGGTAACAGGACTAAATTTATTTATTATCATGGTATTGTTCTGTCGTTCGCTTAGAAAATTTCTTCATCCTTCCGCATGCCGCCTAGTCCAGCCTTGACCTTTGATGCGCATTCTATACAGATATCTTCTGAAAAAGGAAAACTTTTCGAACATTCTTTACAAACGGGTTTTCCACAATCAGGACAGTCCTTTGTAGAAGTCTGTGAATTGCATAAGGAACAAATATTATTCTTCATTACTATAATTAGTGGTCTTGAAGGCTAAAAGTATATCGCATATTCTTAGCCTTCTAATGAATTAAACTGCGTTGAAATCTAAATTCTAAGATTATGGGAAAGAATATTGCCTAAATTTTGATACCATGTCTCTTATTTGTTCATGGTAATGGAATTCTGGATATTTCCTTTTGACTAACATTTGACCAGGCGCCCATCACATTATCTTTTGCTTCGGCCAGATTTATACCCGTTATTTCACTGATAATTATTTCAGTGGCGTGCATTGGAGGCCATGCCATTGCAATATATTCACCAATATTGCCAGTTTTTTGTAAGGAGGCTGGAATTAATTTATTGTCTGCGAAACCCAATGAGGTAAGTTTATGCCTTATAGAGTCTATTAGATCCCGTTGTCCATGTACAATCAAATGTACAGCTTTACCATAATCAATAGTCGACATTTTCCCATTAGTTTTTCGATCAGTCAGTCCTATAAAGATAATTATCTATATGGTATTGTTGATTGATTTTTGAAGTCACATCTTGATCTCCATATGACTATGATTCTCCCTGAGGACATTTCCGAAAGGATTTCTTCATTCATCTCAGGAATATTGGACTTTCCATTTGTAAAGAAAGACGAATTAATTTCACTCTTATACTTATATGGAAAAAGTAATGCAGTATTAGATCATCCTGAGAGAGTTCTTGCAATTGCAAAGAAAACCGTTGAAACATTAGAAAAGAGTATCGAAAAGTATAGGAATGGCCCTAAATCTTTTTTTGATTCAGAATATTTACGAAATAATTACATTCGTAGACAGTTACAGATAACAGTTGATAAAGATAATAATAAAAATGACAAAGATGCGCCTGATATCAATAAGAGGAGAATCATAAATGATCCTGTGATATTATCTGAATGTTTTTTGCAGCATGTAGCGTTCTACGACCAGAAGTATTCTTTCTTCTTCTACGGTCCCTTAAAGGAGAATGAATTGACGTATGACATTCGGAGCTTGTTATCTGGTAAGATAGTAATGCTGGGTTACAATAAAGTTCAAGACGAATTGCCATTCGATCATCCCATCATTCCCTTATACGTATGGGCTAAAGATAACCTCAGAAATAATGACTAGATAATAATATACACGATAACTTTTCATTTGTTTTAACCGTTCTATTCAATTATGGTTTTTAGTCACTAGATCGGCTGGAATAAAGGACGTGAAATACTTATTATTGCACTTTGAGCCTTAAGCACAAAGTTACCTTTATGGAAATGGGAGCTGAAATGGTATAATAGATGATACAGTCTTTTTGGGTGGTATCATAGATGATTCAGTGTCTCTAGGTTTAATATTATTGGACTCATCGTCTTGTGCATTAGTAGTTAATGGTACAAAAGGAAATATTCTTATTTCATTACTGAAACAAGAATCAAAAATACCACAATATCTAAAGTACGAGTACTGTGATTCGAGATCCTTTTCATAGTTCAACCAATGTGGAGAGTAAATTGTAATCCCAGACGCAAATATCTGTTGGGATGGCTCGATAGAGATAAAAAGTGTAATAATAAGAACAGTGATCAAGAGAGAAATGACCAACGAGCGATACATTTTGTCCTTGTCCAATCCAATATGAGATTTAATACTAAGTATATTTAGAATGCTTTAACAAGATTAATAAGATAATTGGATAAATGAATGCAAGAATCTAATTCCTAAACAGGTAATATACAAAGCTACGTTTAGTATTTGCCAGAAAAAATCATAGAATTTTTTTCTTATAAATTGACGGATATTAATTACGTTGTTGACTGATGTTTGCATGAACATTTTTCTGAATGATTTTAGGTGCGATTATCATGGTAGAAATAGAAAAGTCAAAAATGGCAGTTCTTGACAAGAAATTATCTACGTTTTGCCATGTATGATCATGTTATATTCTACAAATAATGATAGAGATGTAAATGAATGAAAAGTTAATTGATATTAGAAGCCTAATTTCTAAGATGGCTTTGGACAATTCTGGATTTCTTAATTTCTTTGATCTTAAGCATTTACAGGCCGGCATTTTGAGATTAAAACCTGGAGAAACGGACACACAGGAACCGCATTCATTAGATGAAATATATTTGGTTTTAGAAGGAGATGGATTCATAGAAATAGGGAAAAAAGCATACGCACTGAAGAAAGACTTGTTCATTTTTGTACCCGCCGAAGAAAAACATAGTTTTTATGGGAATACAAAAGAAATATTGGTCATATATTTTTTCAGTGATTAGACCAAATTAAAAACTTAAGTATCTGTTTGCATAACGACCAAGTCAGATAGTAACGTCTAGTATTCTACTTATGATAAATTCATAGGCATTGCTTCTAAATGTTTAGCTAATACCATCAAAATTTCAATCTTCTTTTTGGGATAATTTGCAAAGTTAAGTGTTTCATCAATAAAGGTTGAAATTGGAATAGCTTCTTCACCAACGACCTCGATACCTTTTTTAGTTAACAAATATGATTTTGTAACTGGCGACGCTTGAACTCCATTTAAGAAATAATGTTGTGATTCAGACATAGCTTTACTTGCTTTCGCATAAACCTCCTTTATGTATTCAGTTTCGACCGCAATACTTGCTTCTAATAGACCCATACGTTTGACGAGCTCATTGACTCTTTTGACACAATCAAGTACCATTATTAATTTACCTAATTATTTCAGTAATCCCATTTATTCAGAGTCTATTCTCAAATTGTCTTTCTTTCCTTCTTGTTCTTGTAATTTCTTGAGCTCACTAAGCAGAAACTGTTTATACTTTTGTCTCTCTTGTTCAGTCATTTTATCCAAATTAGAACTTAATGTTAACCCAATAGCTGATAACCTGTCTATCATATCCATGGCCATAAACTTGCCAACGTTTCCAACTCTCATTACCACGTCTAATTGCTTTTGCATAATATTGTGAACAGAATCTACATCCGCAGCTATATCTATACCTCTCGATGTGATTTTGTATTTGCCACTATCTGTCTCGCTTATTAGACCCTCATCTAGCAGTCTCCCTAACATTGGATAGATTAAACCTGGTGATGGCTTCCATCTTCCTCCACTCTGTAAAATTGCCTTGTCGATGATTTCCTTACCTGTCATAGGCTCTTCCTCGAGTAGTCCGAGTATATAATGACGTGAAAACCCTCTAGGGATAGCACTGCCGACTCGGGCAAGCCAATTAGATAACATATCACTAGTAATATCACTAGCGATATATTAATTTTCTTCTGGTTTCAGTGATCGCAAATTATCGGAACTATTATCATGTGGGTAAGTTTGGAAGGCTGAAACTTTAAGAAGTATAAAACGCTAGTTGGAAGAATGAGTTTACCGATAAATAAACCGTGTCTATTTTGTGGCGGGAGATACGCCAAACTGAACCTGGGAAAAGGATTTGAAGAACATCACGCCTCTACACTGATGATTGGCAAAACAGGAGAAACTGGAGTAGTTATGGCAAAGAGTGTAATCTACAGATGTTCAACCTGTGGGAATATTCAATCGTTCCTTGAAAATGAGCCACAGGTTTAGTTACAAACCTATTTAAATAGTTATTTTAACTTCTACTTACTATTTGATCTTGCATATTGGTAAACTTAGCTTCTTTCTTAAGTCTGATTATGAAAAGTATATTGTTGTGTGTAATTTTCGTTAATTTTCTACTTTACGACGAAGGATAGAATATCAAAGATACGGAAAAGAGGAATATGGTGTATATTTATATATGGTGATATAATTTCACTACTAGTATTTGTCAGAAAATAAAAACCCTCCTGAAGACAAGAAAAGAACTACTAAAAAGGGTATAATTATCACAATTATCATTGTTGCAGGAATAGTTGCAGCAAGTTTTTTGGTATACCTCATACCATAAATTAAGACTGTTAATATAATTTTCTTGTACCAATATACTGAAGGGGAGGTACTGTTCTCATTGAAAGGACTTCAAATCATGGTCGTTTAGATCCAAATTTTTCTACTTGTGGGAACAGAAATTAAATAATGGCTAGCCTGTTAGATTCAAATTTACTTGCGGTACAATATTTCTAACCTCTGCAGATGCCTCATATTGGGGATATTGATTATAACCCCAAGCTTTTGCACCAAGAAATCCATTTTCATTAAATACATTATTAGGAAACGTTCTAATATGAAGATTATAATCTCTTACGCCATCATTGTATGCAGACCTACTAACAGAAATTCTATTTTCTGTACCTGCTAATTCATCCATTAACCTTGTTACTGTCGAATCCGATTTAAGCTCAGGATATGCCTCATAAGTTAATATAATTTTGCTCAGTGTAGCTTCCAGTTGATTGCTCAAGTTAACACGTTGTGCCGTATCTGGAGTTTGCATCCATTGGGATCTAAGTTTGGTAATATTTTCTAACGTTTGGCGTTCAAACTGCATATAGCCCTTTACTGACGATACTAAGTTTGGTATTAGATCATATCTTCTTTGTAGCTGAGTATCTACGTCTGCCGCGCGTTTTTTAACTGACTCATCCCTGGCTTGCACGCCGTTAAAGCCAGAAAAATACATAGAATAGAGACTTACAATAATTATGATTATTAATGCTACAATTCCGATACCAACCTTGACTCCGGTTCTCATATTAATTTACAATAACTTTCTTTCAATATGAGAGGCACCCTATTAAATCCACTGCCACTAGTAATGAGGATGATTGCTATCTGCCTGCACCTCCGCCGCCCGAGCTGCCTCCACCGCCGCCCGAGCTGCCACCACCGCTGCCTGAACCGCCACCACCATATTCTCTTGAAAAACCGCCGCTGCCTGACCAACCTTGTCCACCCAATATACCTCCCCAACCAAATCCGCTACCACCCAAACCGCCTCCACCTAGTCCTCTCGAGCCAAACCTCCTACCTCTGCGTTTCATACCAAGATATAAAATGATACCAGCAAATCCGAGAAGAAAGATCATTGGTATTATTATCTGCCAAATATTTTCATCTATACTTGGCTGATACTCTTGGTAAATTTGATTCTGATTTCTATATCCAATTTTGTCCCCAAGTGCTATTACTGTTGTGAGGAATGCTTCACCTAAAACATCAAGATTACCAGTAGCTTCATAATCTTGTCTCGCTGGAACAAGATACGAGTCTAATATTGAGCCTGCAGTTCCATCAGTAATATTTCCTTCCAGTCCTCTACCGACTTCTATACGCATTGAACCTCCTCCATTATCGCGTTTCAAAGAATATAATACTAGAATGCCATTATCCTTATCCTTCTTACCTATACCTTTTATTCCATCCAAGCTAACTTCATTAAATAAATAATTTGCAAGATTATCTCTATCTTGAATTTCTTGTGAGTCCTTCTTTATCCCATGTCCAATAAAACTTGGAATAGTGAATATTACTATTTCAGCAGAGGTTTGAGCATCCATATTTCTCAGGTAGTCTTCAATCAGTTCCATGTATTTCGCATTTATCAATTTTGCATTGTCGTATACATATTGTGGCCTTATGCCGTATGACTGTTGATAAATAAAAGAGGATGAAAGAATTACGATTAAAGTAGTTGATAAAAATAATTTGTTAAGGTTAAAAAGTTGATACAAGTTGAGTAACTTTAGATCCAGTCATTTACAAACATTTTGCTTTTTGTTTCTCTTGGAAAACCTTTTACGAAGAATAGAATCAAAATCGATTAGAATACTCTAACAAGCATATCTGGTGATGAAGTAAGTCCTCGAAGTTAGAAGTCTTACATTCCAATTGGTAATTCAATAAAGATTATGACATAACAGGTTACCTAATATATGGTCTAGATTATTCCATTTTCAAGATCAATACTTTGAAACGAGTTACTATAATGAAATTTGGAGGCAGTACGCTAGGAGAGGATGGCGCGTGCATAGACAAAATAATTGAAAGAATAAATGAAAAGATACAAGCTCAAAACAAGGTTGTTGCTGTTTTTTCAGCACCTTTGATCAAATACAGAGACAAATTAAGTTCAATGACTGATGTAGCGATTCATATTGGAAAGAATTATGCTCAGTCCAATCCGATAGAGATTGATGTGCTACGTGAAGTATATGAAAACATTGCGTCAAAGAATCTGTCTCAAGAATATCAAAAAAAATTTTCTGATGAGATCAATAGATTTCACAAGGAAGTTATCATTTCACTCAAACAAACTGCGGAAAATAGAAGATTTGTTGATGTTACCAGATCAAGAACTCTTGCATATAGTGGTGAGGTACCAATGTCATATTTAATGGACTATGCTTTGAGAAGCAAGGATATAAAGTCAGACCATGCAAATATTGAACAATGGCCAATAATAACAGATGATAATTTTGAAGCTGCAAATTTCTTGATCGAAGAATCTAGGGAAAAAGCAGGGCATTTCCTTGAATTAATTGAAAAAAACAGCATAGTAACTATAGGAGGTTTCATTGGAAAAACTGTGGATGGACTTGAGACGACATATGAGAGGGGAGGTTCCGATAGGTCCGCTGCTGATGTTGCTATTTTGTTAAACGAAAATTACAAGACAGAATTAGATTTTGAAAAAGATAATGCTGTATTTAGTGCCGATCCAAAAATAGTAAAGAAAGAATTGGACAGTATAAAATTTCTGTCATACAATGAGGCTAGATTAGCAGGAATGTTTGGGATGAAGATACTTGATCCTCTAGCAATTAAGGAAATCGATAATAACAATATGGATATACCGATTGTAATTACAAATATGAATAGTCCATCAAATACAACTACAATATCAAAAGTCTCTGCTGACCAATCAGGTAATCTTGTTAAGATCGTTACTGGCAAGAGAAATTGTGCGATAGTGAGAATGGAAAGCATAGCAGCATCACATCTATTGGCATCGCTTGAAAGTGATAAGCAATACCATGACTTTCTTAAATTGTCGCCCTACAAGAAGGAAGGGATAGAAATAACACGAATCTTATTTCTTGATGGAGAATATGTTAGGCGCAACGAACATCATTTAAAGGCTTATTATTCAAAAGCCGAGATAGTATATGATAGAGGTGTTGTTACTCTAATTGGTGATAATATGTGGAAAATGCCGAAAATTGCGTCTACAACAAGTAGCACAGTAGGGGAACATGGAATTAACATTTTAAATTTGGATGCGCAAGAAGAAACTTCACGTATCCTAATTGTTGTAGATGATTCCAAGGTAGCTGATGCAATAAGGGCAATTCATGACAAGAGAAACAGAATTGATCGAGATGAAATTTAATGAACGATAAAAGTAAGATTTGGATGGATGGAAAGTTTGTTGAGTGGAATAACGCAAAAATTCACATTTTGACACACGGGTTACACTATGGAACTGCAGTATTTGAAGGTATTCGTTGTTATAATACGAAAAGAGGCCCAGCTATCTTTCGACTAGAGGATCATGTCAAGAGGCTCACCAATAGTTGCAAAATGTATCATATGACCTTAGAATATTCAGAGAAAGAGATTAGTGAGGCGATTGTCGAAACTATAAAAATTAATAATGTCAACGATTGCTATGTTCGACCTATTTGCTACTATGGATACGGAAAGATGGGAGTCAACCCTTTACCCAATAAAGTATCAACAGCCATTGCCCTATGGGATTGGGAAGACCATATAAAAACGCAGGGCAACAATGGTATGAGAGTTATGGTTTCTTCGTGGGCTAGGATAGATTCAAGAAGCTTACCCATACATGCTAAGGCTACAGCTAATTATGCAAATTCAGCACTAGCGCGTATAGAGGCAGTAAAGTCTGGAGTTGACGAAGCGATTATGTTGAATATGAGTGGTATGGTTGTCGAAGGAACAGCCGAAAATATTTTTATGGTAAAAAATAAAGTCCTCGTTACACCTCCCCTTACATCGGGCGCATTGGATGGGATCACTCGTTTGACTGTATTATCCATTGCAGAACACCTTGGTATTAACTTTCAAATTTGTGATATTGCACGTGATGAGTTGTATTATGCTGATGAGGTGTTCTTAACTGGAACAGCAGCTGAAATTAAATCAATTGGCGAAATCGATAAAATAATCATTGCGAATGGGAAAGCGGGTGAAATTGCAACAGACTTACAAAATCATTACTATCAAATAGTACATGGCGAGATTAAAAAATTCGAGAAATGGCTCACATACATCAATTAAAAGAACCAAGAGTTATTTCATTTTTTTGTTTTGTTATATTAGGTAAATAATCAAATTTCAAAAGCGAATTTATGAGAAAAAAATTGCTATAGAGGAGATTCATTTAATATTAATGCGAGGAGTGCTGATCTCAGGTCTTTACCATAAGATGCTTGCTTAAAATAGATCGCATTAGATTTACTATCTACATCCTGTGATATTTCATCTATTCTGGGTAACGGATGCATGATGGCAATGTCAGATTTAAACTGTTTCAGAATGTTACTATCAATTGTATAAGCACCTCTAACCTTTTCATACTCTTGTGGATCTGAAAATCTTTCTTTTTGTATTCTCGTAACGTATAAAATGTCCGAATCCTGAATTACCTTTTCATTCATTTCTACTAGTTCTACAATTTTCATCTTATTTTTCAAACCATAGATAGACTCTTGGCGAATTTGCAATGTAGGAGGGGAAACTAGAATGATTTCAACATCGTAATTGGAAAGTCCATATAATAAGGAGTAAATGGTCCTTCCGTATTTCAAGTCCCCCAAGATACAAATTTTTAATCCATCAATTTTCTTCTTTTCTTTTATCATTGTATATAGATCAAGCATTGCTTGTGTTGGATGTTCTTCACTACCACTGCCCCCATTAATTATCGGGTGATCAGAAATCTCTGCAGCAAATTTACTTGACCCGTCAAGTTGGTGACGTAGGATTATGATATCTGAATAAAGATCCATTACCCGTACGGTGTCCTGCAAACTTTCTCCCTTTTCTATTGAAGATGACTTCAGATCGGATATTCCAATAGAACTCCCCCCAATTGATGCCATTGCTGCCTCAAAACTCATTCTAGTTCTGGTACTTGGTTCATAAAACAGATATCCCATTATTCTGGCTTTTCCTAACTCATCCTTTTCTTTAGGATTGAGCTTCTTCATTTTGTCCGTTTTTTCAAAAAGGTATTCCAGTTCATCTCTTCGAAAATCCCTAATTGAAACGATGTCTCGGTCAAAGAATCTATTAGTCTTCACTGATTATCACTATTATAATATGATAATCCGCCTTTACAAAAAGATTCTTATCAGAATGCAAATGATTTGTTGATTTTCTATACAGCATATATTAGAGATTTTCATTAAAATTTGCAGTTTGGACAAGATTGAATTAGCATTAGTGCTTGTTTTAGTGATGTCGGCTGTATTATTGCTCCAACTCCAAAATGAGAATGTATATACATTTGGCCAAACCATGGATACAACTATTAGCAATTTTTCTAATTTGACTATGCCGCTAAAAAATACTACAATAGCGGATACTAAATCAAAGACTCTCTTTCTTGACTTGGCCGACCAGAAAGACTACTCGGTTAAGACTGTTACCTATACTCCAAAATTTTTGTGTGGTAATGTCACTTCTAATGAAGGTCCGGTAAGACCGGGCCACTACGATACTGATATAAGCATCCTTAACAAGCAAGATTATCCGATAAAAATTCTTTGGAATGTCATACCTAATGATGGTAATTCTTCTAATTCAATCATAAAGATTCTTGAACCTGAAAGTTCCACTGGAATTACGTGTGGAGACATTCTTCCGTTAGTTACTAATGGTAAGAACTTATTAGAAGGATTTGTATTGTTGTCTTTACCTATCAGTGGCAATATGATTAATGCATTCCCTGATCCTAATAATCCAGAAGCGTCAATTTTAAGATCTATTGATGAATTGCAAGCAAACTTGATTGATGTACAAGTATTCTATACAGCAAATGCACTGCCTGAACTTCCTGGTGAAATGATATTTAGTAAAATTGATTTTAGAATATTAAGTGACTCCAGTGGAAAAATACCCCAAGAATTTTTGAGACAAGTGTTAGAAGTTTCCTTAGCGTCCAATATTGATCAGATTTACGACCAGGTATTACGAGTAAAGTCTCTATTAAAGGAAAGATTCAGCTTGTCAGATTCTGAAATGAACGCTCTTAATATTCAAATTGAAGAATCTGATATAGATAGCCTTTTTACCAAAGATGATCATGCGATATCATCATCACGTCTAAGCCCTAACATATACTTTAGATGAAATTAAGAATAACAATTGACAAGCTGTAATTTGGTATGACAGTAATCAGATATGGTAAATTTAACTTGTAGAACTATTTCATAATGAGTCATACCTTTAGTGCCCTACTTATCATTATCAATTCCGGTCCTGTAGTCAAATTACCTACAATAACTGAGCTGAAATTTGCGATGATTCCTGATGACAGGAATGGCGAGCCTCCATTGACAGTGGCAGGTTCTGCCTCAACTTGGAGTATTTCAGATATTCTGCTAATTTCAGCATCATTAGCATTTGGATGAACAATAGCGCCAGCATTTGTAGCCACAACCATTGATCCTGCCTGAACAAATCCCCCGATTGACATTGTTTGGATGGGAACGCCTAGAGTATCTTTAATATCTTGATCCACTTCCCCTTTAAATAAATTTGAAACGATTGCCCCCTTATCATTCGCTGAAATTAAGTTTCCAATTGCAGTAAATTTGCTCTTTAGTCGTTCTACATTTAGTCCTGTCTGCTTAAGGATTTGGATTTCTTCATCCGATACAGTAGATGGTAACAAGATTCCATTATTATTCATAACTGTCATTGGGCCAATCAATCTGGTCCCTGCTACTGAAACATGAATTATTTTTTCAACATCCAAGTATTCTTTGAGTTTATTTGTCTTTGTTTCTGCAAATCCAAATGGGAGCAAAAGTGTATTATCGTTGGTCCGTGTAAATAAACCCACATTTGGACTTCTATAGACATCATATTTGTGAATCACCAAATGCTTAATCTCTCCAGCAAGTGAACACCATATGACAATATTTCTGTTTATGGGCGACTGAGATAAGAAATTATCTATTCAAGCTAAATATAAGGTTTAGAATTCCTTGACATAATAATAACTCATGATTATTTCTATTTTGTTAAAAATAATGCATTTCACTAAAAATAAAAAGTGGACGGATTTATTGTTTATCCTGACATACAGGAGCTAAAACCACATTCTATGCACATATTGCAGCCTTCAGTAATAATCAATCTTGCATTGCATGACGGGCATGCTTCATACTCCGTGTACTCATTTGGAGATGTCGTCATGTTCATTTTCAGTTTTGATTGAGAAACATTAATTGTACTATCTGTGGATTCAATTTCTTCACTATCTCTAAACACTTTTTCAACTTGTGTCATCACATAGTCTTGTTTAATGTTACTATGAATATGGTCAACAACATGGGCACTTGGTTTCACAATAAATTTTTTCTCCTTTTCATTTCCAGTGATATGTAACACCTGTTCATGTCTAGACCCATCCCTATATACTGTCACTCCCTTTAAGCCCATTTCATGCGATAATAGATAAGCTGCCTTTATGTCTTCGACTGTAACATCTGATGGCATGTTTATGGTCTTAGCGATTGCATTGCTAATCCATTTCTGCCAGACTGCTTGAGCCATTAAATGATCAGTCCAGTGGACGTCAATGGCAGTTACAAATATTTTCTGTAACCGTTCTGGAATTTCGGGCAATCCTCTTACTGAACCGTAATTATTAGCGATCTTTGTTAGGATTTCATCATTGTAAAGTCCATTTTCTTTCAGTACATTTTCAAATATCCTATTTGTATAGAAGAACCTTCCTACAGTTACTCGTTTTTCAAAAACAAGTGCAAAAACTGGTTCTACACCGTTTGAAGTGTCAGCTATCATAGATAATGTTCCTGTAGGGGCAATTGTAGTCGTCCATGAGTTTCTGATTCCATATTTTTCTATCTTCTCAACTAGTGAACCCCAATCGTACGAGTGATATCGCTTTGGAATTTCATAGTATCCTGCCACTGGTATCATTTTTCCTTCTACATAATCAGTCTGATTGAATAATGGAAAAGCTCCTCTTACCTTGGCTATTGCAACGCTTTCTTCCATACTATAGTAAGAAAGTGCCTCCGCTACTCTGTTCATAAACTCGTAACCTTCTTTTGAATTGTATGGTATCTCTAAAGTAAACAATAGATCAGCGATCCCCATTATTCCGAGGCCGATCCTCCTTGTCAATTGTGTATTAAGTTCAATTTCTTCAACTGGATACTTATTCATGTCTATAACATTATCTAAGAATCTGGTCGAAAGACGTATGGCCTGCTCATAGCGTTGCCAGTCAAATTCATACTTTCCATCAATATTCCGTTTCACAAAATTGGCCAGGTTGATGGAACCTAAGTTGCACGATTCATATGGATACAGTGATTGTTCACCGCATGGATTTGTTGCTCTAAGTGGTCCTTCTTTCACATTAATGCAGGGATTGTATTTGTTGATATTATCGAAGAATATAACACCTGGTTCAGCACTTTTCCAAGCACTGAAAGTAATCAAATCTAAAAGTTGGTGCGAATCAATTTGTTTAATTGGTTCTTGTGTCGTTGGATTTTTGAGCGTGTATTTGTGATTGTTTTCATTAATTATTGATTCCCAGAAATCGTTCCAAATTCCAACGCTTACATTAAAGTTTTCGAAAATACCTGGTTTTGTTTTGGCAGTAACGAATTTTTCGATATCAGGATGCCATGATTCCATTATTCCCATATTTGCGCCCCTTCTTTTTCCACCTTGTTTTACCACATCAGTAATTGTATCTATGATTCTCATGAACGAGATTGGTCCTGAAGCAACGCCTGAAGTTGATGCCACAATATCTCCTTCAGGACGAAGATTTGAATAATTAATACCAACTCCTCCACCGGATTTGAATATCATTGCTGCATCAGTCGAAGATTTCATTATGTCTGACATGTCGTCTTTCATATCCAATACGAAGCAAGCTGAAAGCTGGCCAAGTCTAGCTCCGGCGTTCATAAGAGTAGGAGTGTTTGGTAGAAAGTCCTTTGAAACCATCAAATTATTGTATTCGATTATTTTATCAGAATACTTTGACAATTGACCCTCCGCAATCAGCCGTAAGAGGTCTTTAAAGCTGATTTTCATATGGCCGCTTTTTGCCAAGTGAATGTAATGCCTAATCAGTGATTCAAAATGATATCTGTTAAGATAGTGACTGCCAATTTTCAGTTTCAAGTCAAAATGATCTATTTTTTTATAGTATTCTTCAGCTTCAGTAATATTTTGAACCACTACATCACTACTCGAATACAATTCTGAATCATGAAGTAAATCGGGGATTGTTACTAGTATTGCGACTCGCTCAAAAAGTGATCTAGGATCTTCGATTATTTCATTATTATTATCTCTTAACAAATAGCGTGAAGCAAGCACTCTGAGAGAATTGATATCAAATGATTTATCCACTTCATCAAGATCTTTCTTATTTAGAATCTTCTTCTTTTCATCTCTAATCTTGCGTCGCTCGTGTCTGTATAGAATGTATGCCTTAGCGGTCTCTGAAAGACCTTCTTCAATTAGGATCGATTCAACCATGTCCTGAACATCTTCTACACTAGGTATTCGATTGGTATCTAAAACAGAAAATTGTTGGTCCATTTTTTGAACAACTTTTTCTGATAATTTTTCGGCCAGCTTGTAGTCTGCCTTACCTGCAGCCATTAGTGCCTTGTAGATGGCATTAGAAATCTTCGAATTATTAAAATCGACAAGTCCTTTATCCCTCTTCTTAATTTGCGCGATTGGTTTTTTGTTGTCGTTTGAAGAATTCTCAATTTCCGTAATTTCCTTTGCCATAACGCTTATACAGCTAAAGCCTAGCTTAAAAATATTATTTTACTAAAAAATAATAGAATCGGGGTTTAAATTATTTGATTCGAGGTCGTTATATTGCGTGATGGGTTCGGGAGTTAATATTGGGCAGGTTCTAAAAAGACCCACCTCCATTAATTCGAGCCTTTTGCCCATTAGTTCTTTCTAAAATTTATTCCTGGATGACATGTTGAATTATTTAATTTACGTAATTGAGGAACAGCAGGCTGTTCTTAGGCGGTAGTCATGCTAGGTATTATCTTCACCTTTATGTTAGTCCTGCCTGCCTTTTCTGAACAAAACAAAGCTAAAGCTTAGCTCAATTTATCATATCGGTTAATAATATGGCGAGCATTGATTTTCTGAATTCAGGAGAAGGCCCCTTCATAGTGACGCGAAATTGGTGGAGCCACAGCTTTTACATACTTCAGATGACAGGGACATTTTTGTACCGCACGAGCTACAAATTTTGTTTCTGTAAACTGGTCTGAAGAAATTAAAATCAAATGACCTATTAACACAATCCTTCAATTCATTATCCGTAAGATCGCTAATGTCTACATTGAGTGAAACTCCACCGTTCAGTAGTTTGTCGATTGAGTTACTTGATTCTATTATGGGACCAGAATTTGAAAGTAAATCTCTGCCTTTAATAAGAAGTCCCTGGGAATAAGATTTTATCATCGAATCATTACCGGCTTGATGGGACAAGTTTCCATATTTTTCTGAGTCTAGAGAAGCTAATCGCGTATTACTGTCATCTGTAATCATAGCAATTCGTATAGAGTCGTCTCCAGCTAGTTTGCCTTGATCCGAAGCAACTTCAACAGCTGTATGCAATACCTTTTGAATAATTTCTTCTCCATCAAATTCATGTCCTAGTATATTGTAAACTGACTCTCCTATTCCTGTCAAATTAATCACTAGATTCATCTTG
Organism: Nitrososphaeraceae archaeon; assembly: GCA_036280615.1. Taxonomy (GTDB): domain Archaea; phylum Thermoproteota; class Nitrososphaeria; order Nitrososphaerales; family Nitrososphaeraceae; genus TA-21. The sequence continues at coordinate 17,472 of DASUQJ010000119.1, read as the reverse complement.
CTTAACTGCATCATTTGTGTAATATTGGCCATTACTGGTAGCATTTCTCTCCTTATCATTTCCAAAATAGAGTTCTTTCTTGCCAATAGAGCAGAAATAGCTGGTTTTATCATCAGTGCCAATCTGGCTCTGAAATAAGTTTCATCTTTATTCGATTGATAAGCTAATCTAGGTAGATTAATTGCTAATGACTCCAGGCTTACAACTGAACTTGATTTTTGATCCAAATCAGTTTTTACTATTCCGATATGGCTCCTATAATTCTTAGACAAAGACAAAATTCCTCCATGCTTGACAATATTTCCGATTAGATCTGTGTTTATCCTCAGGGAATCTTGATCATTACCAACTAGAGATAACGCAATAGTGGGAATAGGGGTAAAGTCCAAATATCTCAGATAAGCAGCCAATACGGATCTAGTAATTGAACCACTTTCAATCGAAATAGGAAAAGTAATTACCGGAAATCCTGACGAAGAGTATGATCTTGAAATGGATGATGAAATAAATGCCCGAGAAAATGCAGACTCTATATCTTCATCACTCCCTTGAATCTTATTTGAAATTGTAGAAACAAAGCTATCAAGTATCACCTCCCTAGAAGCTTCTCTGCTTAAGACCGAAACCAACACGGGCAGAACTGCCGTGATATCGTCAAGTGTCTGAATTGGCTTAACTCTTGAAACATTCAAATATTTTCCTTTAAAGTTCAAGCCATTTTCAATAATATTCCTAGTATCAATAAAAACTGTATCGGGCATCAAGTTCCATAGCCCGGTGTTCGATATGCTTAGTTCGCCAGCAAGATGCATATCAGTAATGTCTTTGGGTAACATATTGAACAGCAGATTTTCGGAAAAAACAGCAAGAGAAGTTTCTGATAAAATACCTTCTACTCCATTTCTGCTATATAGAGGGTTGTTAAACATATCAGAGATATCGGATCCCGGAATACCTAATCTGGCTAGTTTTGATCTAAATTCCTCATATCCGTGCTCAATTAAAATCGAATTCACGGTTTCCCTTATAAGCGAGGATGTAAGATATACAGTTTGGAATTTGTAAACTTTATTTTCCACTTCTTCAGTGATTTTGTGCGCTTGCTCAAGAGGCATACTCGCCTCTCTAACTAACGATTGAGTTATCCTATTTGAATTAAATTCTTCGATTGAATGTCTAGAAGTTCGTACATACATTTTTCCACTTTCAATTATAGACCTCTCTTCGATTTGTCTCGCCAAACTCAGCACTAATTTTCCGAGATTGGTAATTGTATATCTTCTTTCGGCCTTATTTAGTGCGACAAGAGACTGCCTCAAAAGTTTCCTCAAATGGTAAGCAAATTTACCAGATTCTTTTTTAGATTTAAAACCAGCTAACGACTTCAATTCTGAATAAGTTAAAGGTCCTTTAGAATTTAGGATACGAAGTATATCTATCCTGTTAGGACTTGCCATTACGGAGAAAATCATCCTAACTCTTTTTGCTGCTTGTAAAATTCCAGTAGGTTTAGTTTCAGTCTGAGTTACTAGATCATGGCTCGCCTCTATCTCCATCTCACCCGATATTATCTTGAGATAATTTAAAATTGGGTCGTAAATAGTTATTGACTAACAGTACAAAACAATTTACCTTCAACGTATTAGAAAATCAAATCTAGATCATTACTTCGTTTTCCTCTACTAAGGAATCATATTCATTCCGGTTTTTACCTACGTTAATCGTAGCAGGTATGTCGGGTAACTTCTGTCGTGTCTCTTCCTCAACACTCTGTTCCACTTCGCTCAATATTTTTAGCGCTTCTTCATCTACAGGCATGGATATTTTTACTTCAGGATTGACATTGTAATTTAGAATTTCTGATGAAGCATTTGTAACATCGTTCAATACCTCATGCGCCGTAGGTATTACCATTGAAATATCTTTCTCAATGCCTTTTATCAAATCTATTGTTGGATGTATTGTATCCATTATAACAGCAAATTCACCAATTATAGTAGAACGTAGCGCCACAACTTCAAGAGACATTATCATGTTTCTCGTCGTATGCTGAATTTTATGTATATTTACAAGCTCACTAGCTAGTGCCTTGGCTCGAATATTGTTACCCACTTTGATGTTTTGTACAATTTGTTTTCTAAAATGGGTATCCATCATATCAAATTTCTTTGAGAGTTTATTCAATTTTGTAATCTGATTACTAATAACCTGAGCAGCACTAGACAAGTCGTTTTGAAGCTGAGTATGATGCTGCATCAAAAAAATATTTGTTTTGCATGAATGTAAAAATAATTGTCAGTGACTGTCAACAAAAGAGTAACATAAAGCTAATCTAATTAATTTCTAGTACATGGAGAACTTGTCTAACTTGAAATCGTTAGTGGAGAAAAAAAATAGTCGTAAGACGCATGACTTAACAAAAAAATACAGCTAGTCTCCTTGTTTTTCTAAAGTTAGTCCATGTTTGGCATCATATCCCTTGACTTTCACAGTTGAGCCTATAGGAAGATCTGCCGGCGCTTTGATTCCGGGTAGAAATCCTGAAGCCGAAAAAGGAGCGTCTCTGAGCTTGAACACTACCCAGGCGTATGAGTTTATGTCTTCAAAACCTTCAGGAGCTACCGACTGAATTGTATGAGTCACTACAGTGCCAATACCAGGATATTCAACAAATTCGAAATCACTTTTAGAGCATCCACTGCAATAGTACATTGTCTCAAGCATTACTTTTCCACAATTCTTGCACTTGTTAGCGAGAATTTTTCCACTTTTTGCTGTCTGAATAAACCTTTCATGTGTACTAGAATTATTATCCACCGATATGCACCCAGTTTATGCTTTTTGAAAAATATGAACTGCTGCGCTTGCCCCGGTAGCACCAAAGTTATGCGTTAGGGCTGTTTCAGCATCCTTTACGGACCTGTCTCCTGCTTCACCAGTAAATTGTTCGAATACCTCTACAACTTGTCCTATGCCAGTAGCTCCGATCGGATGTCCTTTGGATTTCAGTCCTCCCGATGGATTAATTGGAATCTCACCAGTTCTTTTAGTAATCCCTTCCCTAGCAGCTATGCCTCCGGTACCCTTTTTAAAGAATCCTAAATCTTCAATGTCAATTATTTCTGCAATTGTAAAACAATCATGAACTTCTGCAAAATCAATATCCTTTGGTGTTACCCCTGCCATTTTATATGCTTGGTTTGCTGCAATTATTGTACTTGGGATAGTTGTGATATCCTCTCGTGATTGGACGGCAGCAGGTGATCCGCCTCTGCCTGAACCAATAACTTTTACATAATTGTTACCAATCTTTTTGGCAAATTCTTCGGTACACAATATAACAGCTGACGCGCCATCAGAAAATGGGCAGCAATCATAGATCTTTAATGGAGACGCCACTACTGGGGAGTTCATGACATCATCTACTGTTATACTTTTCCTGATGTGTGCTTTTGGATTTAACAGCCCATTTTCATGATTCTTGACTGCAACATATGCCAAATCCTCTTCAGTGGCTTTGTATTTAGTTAGATACGCCCTGGCAATTGAGGCAAACAGTCCTGGAAAGGAAGCGCCATTACCTCCCTCATAAAAGAAGTCTGAACAATATGAAAAGAGTGTGGTACTCAAAGTAGTTCCAGTGTGTGTTACCTTTTCTACACCAACGGCCAATACACAATCATAAAAGCCCGCAGCAACGTTTGCATAAGCCTCTCTAAACATCACCGAACCTGAGCCGCAAGCAGATTCGATTGTTAGCCCAGGTATATGAGCAATTCCAAGGTTGCTCATAAGAACCGGTGCCATATGTACTTGTTTATCCGCAACACCAAATACATTCGAGATATAACCTGCTTGGATATCCTTTGGTGTAATGCCAGCCGAATCAATAGCACCTTTTGCCGCATCCAATCCCAACTCTATAATACTTTGGCTTAGTTTACCATATTTTGTACTTCCAGCCCCGAGAACGCATACATTATTTACCATTTATATAAAAAATATTCTTTTGAGAATATAAAAATGTTCGACAAAGCTTGCATCATAACCAATTTTTGAGCCATAATGAAGGACGCGCTTGCAATCTGTAACCATACGAGATTTTTGCGAACCCAAAATCTAAATTATTATTCTCTATAAATTATTTTGCTTGCCAGGAGAATTTCATCGGTTCGGCACGGAACATTATAAACTTGTAATTTGCGAAAAACCACTCGCTGCAAAAAGGATATCTGAAGTCTTGGGATCTAAGAAAATGACAGAGAGAGAACTTGCATCTGGTGTAGTTATTTTTGAAATTATTTCAGATAAGAACCAACGGTTTATTGTCTGTTCCGCACTTGGACATCTGTATAGTTTATTTCCGATCGAGAGAAATCGAAAAAAATATCCAATATTCGAGGCGAAATGGTCTCCTAGACATTCGGCTATTGTGAGAGAAAAAAGACGAATTTTGGAAATCTTGAAAGTTATATCAAAGATTTCAGAGGGTGCTTCCGGATTCATACATGCCTGTGACTACGATCTCGAGGGGGAGTTAATTGGTTATAATATACTTGAGTATGCTTGCAACCACAAATACGAACTATCAATGAGGGCAAAATTTTCCTCCCTTACCAATTCAGAAATAAATCAATCATTTAATAATTTGCAAGAACCCAATATCAGAATCGCTGAAGCAGGAAAGGCCAGACATCTTGTCGATTTTATTTTTGGGATTAATCTATCGAGGGCGCTAGTTAATTGTTTGAGCGTTTCCAATCAAAATAACAGATATTACAACTTAAGCATTGGAAGAGTTCAAGGCCCAACTTTAGGATTTATGGTAGATAGGGAGTTAAAGATCAGGAACCATGTACCAGATCCGGTATGGAATGTTAATGGAAAATTTGAGAAAGATGGTTCTTTTTTCAAAGCAAATTTAATAACTTCAGTTCATAAATTTTCAGAAATACAAAAAATACTATCTACTTGTAGAAATGAAAAAGGTACTATAAAGAAAATAAATAGACTGGACAAGAAGTTGAATCCACCCACACCCTTCAATATTAGTAATCTACAAAAGGAAGCCTTTCGAATTTTCAACATGCCTCCTGCCGCAACTCTTTCTGTCGCAGAATCTCTTTACTTATCCGCACTAATTTCATATCCACGTACTTCAAGTCAAAAACTTCCTTCGTCTATAGGGTATAAAAAAATACTAGAACGGTTAAGCATGAATTATCCCACAAGAAACAAAAATTTTGTACAAAAATTGTCGAAGCTAAATCATTTAGTTCCCTATCAAGGTAATGAAGAAGATCCTGCTCATCCGGCCATTTATCCTACAGGCGTAAAACATAAAAAACTAAACGCACAGCAGCATAAAATCCTAGACTTAATTATTAAGAGATTTTTATCTACGTTTGGAACCACAGCTGTAACAAAATACATTGAAGTTACGATTAATGTGAATGGGCACGACTTTATGGCCAAAGGTAATACTATTTTAAACTATGGTTGGATTCCTATTTATGAACCTTATTTTAGTATCAATGAATTTAATCTGCCAGAACTTCGGATGGGTGAGTCTATAGAGGTAAATGAAGTTACTGCAATGGAAGATTATACGAAACCACCCGCTAGGTATAATCAGGCAACCCTATTAGATAAGATGGAATCACAAGGGATTGGAACAAAATCTACCAGGGCCGATATAATCAACCTATTAATAAAGCGCAAATACATTACTCAAGACAAGATTGGATTAGAACCTACGGAATTGGGATTTACAATTCTCAATACCATGAAAAAATTTATTCCCGAGATTGTATCAACAAAATTATCCACCTTCCTAGAGTCCAGCATTAAAAGAATAGAAGACGGAGATCTTGAGATGATTGACATCCGTAAATATCTAGAAAAGTCTTTGGAGATTGCCTTAAACAAGATTAAAAAAAATGAATTGGCGATTGGTGATGAGATAAAAAATGGATTGAATGAATCTGAAAATGGGACGTCAATTGGTAAGTGCCCAAAATGTCATATAGGAGAAATGATCTTGATCAAGTCACGGAAATCCGATAAACGATTTATCGCCTGTTCAGCCTATAGAGTAACTGGTTGTAAAGCAATTGCACCAGTTCCACAGGAGGGTAATATTAAAGGGAGTAACAGCATTTGTTCTTGTGGATGGCCGATCTTAAGTATAATTTTTAATAGAAAAAAGATATGGACGATATGTGTGAATAGAGTCTGTCCGGATAATAGATTTAACAAAACTGATAGCCATCACAAGTCAGATCTAAATACATCGATATAGTTTTTGTATACATCAGTTCTTCTATTCATCAAAAGTGGAAGTGTTCTCCTTATTGTATCTATTCTTGAGCTATCAATATCTATAATTTCGATGCCCTCTCTATTTCCCATATCTGCCAGGGTAGAACCAAATGGGTCGATCACCATGCTATGTCCACAATAAATATTACCAACCTGATTTGGTGCTATTACATAAACGCCGTTTTCTATAGCTCTTGCTTTCACCATGATTTCCCAGTGTTCTTGTTTCATAAATCCAGCTAGCCAAGCCGATGGAGATGCCAATATGCTGGCGCCATTGACAGTAAGAATTCTGGAAATTTCTGGAAATCGCATATCATAGCATATGAGCAATCCTAGACTTCCAACAGATGTTCGAGTCGGTCTCTCAATAATACTTCCTGCCACTAGCTTTTTAGATTCTCTGAATCCTAAGGCATCATAAAGATGGACTTTTCTATAAACAGACTTTAATTTTCCGAGTTCATTAATTATTATAGCAGTATCAAAAACCTTATGATTCTGTTTGTTGGTATTGATAATTTCATATATTGTTGCAATTACGTTTATTTTGTTCTGTTTGGCAGAATATGACAATGTTGATACAAAGTTACCATTGATTTTCTCAGCAATTTTGTGCAATGCTTCTGGTTTTTGTTCGGGCGGAGAATATGCCATCTGAAATTCTGGAAAACAGATTAATCGTGCTTTGTCCTTGGCTGCTTCATTTATTAATTCTAATGAATAAGCCAAATTTAGTTCCTTATTTACTGAGGATTTCATTTGAACCAAAGCAGTTGTGAATTTTTTTTTCATCTAGTTCACCTTAAGAACATAAAATAAAATTTTTTTTAAACAAAAGTTTTATGAACAAAGCGATCAATCCTTTTCCGCAGAATATGCTTGTTTCTTATGCGAATATCCTCTTTCTTCCAAAAAATCCCAATTTTTGCCACATATTACGCAGGTTATTCGATTTTCATTTTTGAATAATTCCAGCTCGTAATGGCTACATCGAATTTGGTATTCCTTTTTCATGGAATCCATCTCCCTCAAAGTGTCTATGTGTCTAACAGAATTTTCTGTCATATGATAAAATATTTGATTTGGTTACTTTTATCTTTCTTTTGATTTCCCACGTTTCTAAATTAGTGAAATTTGATATATTATAATCTAAAAAAGACAATTACTTGCAAATTGTAGAAAATTTGATAAGTATGAGTAGGGAATAAAATTTTATGAAAAAATGTCCCATATGCGGCTGTACTCAGCACAGGTTATTTGGCTGTGCAAGACATTGGTTAAATCATAAAAGAAATACAGGTGGATCTTGCGAAGAAAAGTAGTTTTAATCTATTTTATTTCATACAATGCTATTGATAGTTTTAGTGCCATGGTATCATCCGTTTTCTCCGCTAGGGGTAGTATGTATTTTTGAGTTTCTTCCTTATATCGCAGTGCCTTCTCCTTTTTCCGGTCATTTTTCAAAAACCGGGCGTTGTCCAAACGATCAGCAAGTTTTATGAATCGAGACATTTTTGGACCTTTTGAAATATTTTCAAAATATTTGACTAGTAATTTTTCTCTATTTTCTTCATTAGTTTTTGGTTCCGTCAAGGTCCTAATAGTATCATAAATATTTTCACCGAAATTAGATCTCAAGTCTTCAACAACTGCATTATCGTCTTTGCTCTTTTCTATTGCATCATGTAGAATTGCTGCGCAGATTGTGTCTGCGTCATGAACTTTTAATTCATCAGATAATATCAATGCAACCTTCATCGCATGATTGATGTAAGGTTCATGACTTTCATTTCTAAATAGTCCAGAATATACATTAGCAGCAAAACTAAAGGCCTTCGTAATCTTCACAACGTCATTAAGGTTATCTCCAAACGGTTGAATTAACCTGCTAAAAGCTACCTTCGTAAAATTATTCATATTCCATTGCATTTTGACTCAAATAGTTAACCAATCAAGTATTTTTAAATAGTTTCTCAAGTTTTCTGTCTGTGAATCTATTCCATTCTTATTCTTCTGGTATTTCTACAATTAGGGAAGATGAGTAAAACTGAAACGGACGAACTGGAGTGGCATTTCAGAGATCTGTTATTTAGAAATTATAACAAAGGAATAATACAACTTGCAATTGAAAATATCCCAAGTTATATGATTGGAACTTATCTCAGATATAGAAATGCAGAAGCAGGGCATATTTCTTCAATTTTAGAAATAGTACTGGAAAATCTAATTTCGTCCAAATTTATAGATCGTCGGGATAATCTTGTATGTATTAGGGATGCGATCTCTCGCTTGCAATGTAATAAATGCAGTTACATTTGCTATCTTGGAAATCTAGAAGCAAAAGTCTGTTTAAGGTGTCGAAGTAACGAATTAAGTACGTTCCCAAAAAAACGACGGTCCTGACTATTTTTGTTTGAATTTGAATGATGGGAAACAGAAAGAATGAGCTGTCTTTAGTCGAGTTAGTTATTGAAACTCATATATAGAACTTTAGGAAACATTCCTAGTTGAAAAAATGTCTGCTCTAACCATAAGGAAGTTTTATGAAGAAATACTTCAATTCGTAGGAAAAAAAGTTTTGATAGAGACATCTTATGACAAGAATTATAGTGGAACGTTAAGTGCAATCGACGAAAAATTAGACACTGTTCTTGAAAATGTGGAGGGTCAGGGAATTCTGAGAATTATCATAAACGGCTCATTTGTGAAAGAAATAAAGCTTTTGGAAAAGCCTTTTGATCTTAAGGGTCTTGCAGATCGTCTATCAAGAGTATTTCCAGGGCTCGTAAAAATCAGAGATGACGTCAAAGCGATAATTGTAATGGATAAGATCAAGGTAACCGAATATGGGATAGAAGAAGGTTCTGGATTAGCTGCTGATAGGGTAAAGTCAATATATGAAGAATTCATGAGGGAGTTCAAGAAGTAAATTTGTTATTTGAGGTCAGGCATTCTGACCTAGCAGGAAGGATAGGGAAAATTAAGACTCCTAGTGGGACTTTTGAGACTCCTGCCTTTATACCTGTTATTCACCCGGTTTCCCAGTCCGTAGATATCGAGTTTTTAAAGAAATTAGGTTTTGAAGCTGTCATTACAAATGCGTATATCATGTTAAAACAATATGGTGATTTCGCACGAGAAAGAGGTATTCATAAAATAATAAATTTTGATGGTCCAATAATGACAGATTCTGGTGGCTACCAAGTGCTAGAATACGGTTCTATTGAATCAAAGCCTTCGTATATTGCCCAATTTGAGAATGATATTCAAAGTGATATTTGTGTACCCCTTGACAAGCCAACAGGATATGGGTTGAGCTATGAAGTAGCTGAAAGGTATGTTAACGAGACTATAAAAAATTCCCAAGAAACCCTCAATCTCATCAAGAGTAACAAAAATCGAAACTCTGTTTGGGTGGGCCCGGTACAGGGAGCAGAACATCTTGACTTGGTAAAAAGATCCGCGGGATTACTAGATGAAATGGGATATGAAATGATGGCTCTTGGAAGTCCTGTGCAATTACTAGAATCATACGAATTTGCAATTTTGGCTGATATGATAGCAACTCTTAAAACAACGGTCATGTCCAAGCCCATTCATCTTTTCGGAGCAGGCCATCCTTTAACGATACCTTTGGCAGTAGCATTAGGCTGTGATACTTTTGATTCTGCATCATACATGTTGTATGCAAGAGATAACAGGTATATGCATCCAAATGGAACCTCAAGATTGGATAAGTTGACATATCTGTCATGTCAATGTCCAATTTGCATTAGTATGACAGTTAAGGAATTTGTTGGACTCGGACACAATGAAAAGATAGACAACCTGGCCAAGCACAATCTCTACGTATTGAGATCAGAAGTTTTGTCGGTAAAACAAGCAATCATGGAAGGAAGACTTTGGGAATATGTTGGACAAAAGGCACGAGCTCATCCCAAATTAATGGAGGCCTTTAGATTATTTGTAAATTACAAACACTTAGAAGATGGTACGCCGGTATTCAAGAAAAAAGCGATATTTTTTATAGAATCAATCGACCAATATCGACCAGAAGCCTGTAGAGTAAGAAAGATCTTTAGTTCATTTAGTACGGACAAGAAAAAGATCTTTCTATTTCCTGACACACAGGTTTCCCCCTTTTATTGTTCTCATGAGTATCACAAATTGTCAAGTAAATTTTCAGATTCTCAGATTTGCGCTTATAATCCTTTTATTGGTATCATACCATCTGAAATTTCAGATGTCTATCCTGCCGCTCATAACCTGATTTCCAGAAAAAAATTTGATTTAAATAATGCTAAAGACTATCCAACTTTTGTTACTTCTTTAGAAAATTTTCTATCACGCAATTTTTTTGATGAAGTAATAGTAGTTGCCGATGATTTCATGCAAGGCATAATTCAGGACATTCATATTCCTTCTAAGAATCTAAAGATTATTGAATATAACGATAATGTAATTGAACAACTTTAATCATCTGCTAACTCTAGATCGCGCTAATCTCATTCTTAATCTAAATTTTGCTTAAAAGCACTATATAGGCTTTTTTAATATTCAGTCAGAGAATCTTCCAGTATCTCAACATAATTGCCTTTTAACAGTTCTTTTCTGATTTCACTAGGTGTAGAAGGACACAACCATACAATCATGAGCGCAAGTTGTCCTCCCATCAGAGTTAAACCGTTATAAGTTAATTTGGACTTGTACATCCCATGCAGGTACACGACATCTGCCTAAGTTGCGGTCACAAAAAAGATGAACATAGCCCAGATGGTTCCCGTTGTCAAAAGGCCTATTGTCCTTGTTTACGATTTAAAACAACATTTTTGCAATATGGCTCAGGTACATAATATCAAAATCCGATGTTTTTTTTTGCTATTTATCGAATTTTACATTTTTTAGATTATACTTGAATACACTTAAAAAACCTTGAAGTGACTCGGGGATCGATGGAAGATGAATTTCAATAGACTTGACTAAACAATCTCTTGCTTTAGGATCTTTTACAAAGAATTTCATTGATTTTTCGGCGGCCTTATACTTGAACGTGATTTTACCGTTTTTATCGTTGCACATTTTTTTTGCAGTACTTTCTATTGCGCTAGTCCAATGAGAAAGTTCATCGGGATTAACTGGAAGTTTATCAAAAGTTTTTAGAATCTTTTCGATACTCTTGTCCATAATCCCAAACACCATCTTGGATATGAACGGAACTAAATGAAAAGTTTTTCATCTATATTCATTGCTAAATGGTAAGTTACAATTTGAATTATTTTATAATTTGTTGTTTATACGTAATTAACGTAACACCGTCATACATTAGCTGGCGGGAATCTTAGGATTTCATTACGTACGACGTCCCGCCGGTGTGAACTGATTTATAATTTAATGTGCATTGTATTATAACTCACATCGCAACCATATACTGGTGGGAATCTAGCTCGCTTTACCTACGATCCTTCCCACCAGTATTATTTATATCACATGTCGTCTAAAAATAATTAACCTACTTTTTCCGATGGTGGGACACTTATTCATTAGATTGAGAGTCCCTCAATTAGTCCCACCATTATTAAATTATTTTTATATTTTATTGTGATTAGTTCGTTGGCGTAATGGCCATCCTATGCGGTGATGGGATCGCTATCTCGTACGGCTCTAATCCCAGTGGCGCATTTTATCTTTTAGAATCATACAAAATATTCACTGTCATTAGGTATGTACTCAAAGTAGCGGAAATACATTTTTTATTCATACCACTTCTTTAGGAATAGTGGGGGCTAAGATAGTTTTGTTTTTAAACAAATCATCTAACGATGTAATATTTGTGGATTTGGAATTCGTGGTTTTGCATGGTCCATCATTGACACAAAGTGTCGTAGTACAATTCCCATTTTCGCATTTTGTAGTCATATTGGTTCGAAATTGTGTATGAGAAAATGGTAGAATTGGATTAGAAGATAAGCTAAAAATGAGATAGATAACAGGAATACAAGAAATTATAAAATTCGATTTAGTTTTTGTAATCATATCATAAATCTGTCAAACTGCAATTTTTATTTTTGCACGCTAATTAACTAAGGTAAGTCATGTTCTTATATGTTGTAACTTAATGTGCTCTGGCTTTTAACCACCATCATACATTGTACCGGTGGGGCATTCTTCGCTATCAGTCCCACCGGTTTTACCTTTTTTATAACTTGTTGAGGATACCATTTCAACCAAACAACAAAGTTTAGGAATTTCATTCTGGTGGACCTACCAATCAGGGCCCATTCATGGCCCACCAGTTTTAATCGTTAAATTGTTTGACGCATCGTTGTGTTACATCTCAACGACACTTTTACAATCGTACAAAATATTCACTACTGACAGCCTTAACTTTAATCGTTAAATAATTTATTGTGGATGGATTCCACATGACCGAAGATTCGTTCGAGAAAGTAAAGAAAGGACTCAAGGAAACCGCAGAAGGAGTTAAGGAAACTGCAGAAGATGTTGGTGAAGGAGTTAAGGAAACCGCAGAAAGAGTTACAGATTCTGACACCTATACGGGTTCAGACGAAGAAAGGGAAAAAAGAGATTATAATGAATCTGGAGGTAAGGAACCGATGAGCCCTGAAGACATCGCCGCTCATGAACCTACGGCAGTGAAAAGAGATCAGGACACCGGGATCGCTGGAGAGGGAGGAACAGGAACAGACAGCCCCGAAGCACGTGAGAAATTTCGTAAAAAAGGAATGACGGAAACCTAGAAACCATAAGAAACAATTCAAGGTACCGTCATAGCATTTTTTTATCGTTTTTGTCGCATTCAGGTAACCTTTTATAGTTTGGTCTCTCGTACTGCGGCTGCGGCCCAAGCGGCTTTATGCGCTACTTCGTCGGCACTCTGAGTGTTAGCGCCGCGTCTTTTTCAGAATCTTGATACCGTTTGACTGCATTTCAAATAGAAGATAAGGTGTTTCGTGAATATACTAAAAAGAAAATTATAACGCATTTCTTCAAAAACGATAGGTATACATGATCTTATCAAAGAAGTAGATACGCGATTACATAACTACGAAAATCAAGAGGCTTCCTTCCCAATGATTAACGACAGAAATGCTAGAGATTAATTTTGGCTCCCTCTCTTTTGAGTGATGTACGTCTTAAATTGAACAATTCAGAAATGCAATTGTGGGTCAAACAGTTCCTTCATATCGAATTGCAACCGAAGTGGAAAGTAGCAAATGCAAAATATTCAGACAGAGATTGGACAAGAAGGATAGAAAGATATTTGATAAAATGTTCTCTTATTCACGACTGTATAACTCTGCGGGCAGCAATGCTTGCAGACCTATATTGATTCATCCGATTCTTATGTCTATTATATTTGAACATTACAAGCAACTCTATAAAATACAGAATAAAGATATCTAAATTAATCGAGCTTTATAATCCGGCCTTACCCAAGTCCTGTATCTTTACAATGAACTTTTTGTGACAACCAGGACAAATAAAAAACGACGTGCCATATGGCCCTGAAGAATGATCTTCAAAATTAACGACTGATAACATGATGGGATTCGAGCTATCGCAATACATGCATAGAAAAACCATCGATTTAATACGTTCTATTATCTGCTGTTTTGCTCTAGAAAAATGGTTACTACTCAATACTAATGCAAAATATTAATACCACAAGGTGGTATATATTCAGAATAATCTTAGCCATTAATTTTCATCAGTGATTTTTGCTGTTTCAAAACTGCATATCGTACTACGAAATGACCGAAATTATGAAAAATATGTCGCAAAAAATACCGTTCTAGTTATTGCCTATTTAAGGTGTAACAAAATTTGGGGTTTGAGTTCTACTTAATAGATTCATTAAAGAATCTTGTATTTGGTATAGTCTAACAGGTTTGATTAGAACGTCTATATTCTTGTTGTAAAAAAGATCACGTTTAGATATTTCTTGTTCTAAAAGTTCATAAGCGGTGATGAAGATTATACATGCTGCAGGAAACTTATTTAAAATTTCCACTGCAACCTCAATTCCGTTCATGTTACCAAGTAATCTATAATCTATGATGTAAACGTCCGGACACTCAATATCAATATCATCTAATATAGTATCGGCGTTGACATAGGTGCGTAGGACCCTGTGGCCTTTGCGGGAAAGATAGTCGCTGTAAAGTTTTAGAATATCCTCTTCGTCATCAAGGATCATTATTGTGTGTGTTTCTCTTGTTGTTACCATGATTTTCAACCCCGTAGACCAATTAGTCGAGTCGATAAACAGGCACTATTATTGGGGCAACATGGTATATACACGTTCAGAAAGTACTACCGAGCGCTATCAGTTACTAGTATCGGATAAAATTTCCATCAGAGTGAGACGTATTCACAAGGCTCTTTGAATACTTTTTTGACGTTCTGTTTTCTTTAAAAAGTACCTTAAAATGATCATTTGATCGGTTAAACCATTCTTTCTCCAAACTAGTTTATAGACGACGAGTGAAATTAGATACCACATTATAGAATTGACAAATAAGGTGATAAGGAAGCCCCAGAAGTAAGTCATTATTATCCCAGTTATTGTACCGCCTATCAGAAACGGGACCTGGCGTTTAATAGCCGCCACTGCATCATGATTCATATTTTTATCCTTAATCACTAATGCACAACAAGTCTTAATACATACCAGACCCTCATGTTCTTCTATCTACTTTTTACACCATTATGTATATCCCGGTGGGGCCTTCTACGCATGCAGTCTCACCCAGCACTGATTTATCTGATGTTGTGCAATTGTAATTACTACTTTTTCCGATGCTGGGACAAGTATTCAGCGAATTGCAGATCCACTCAATTCGTCCACCATCTTTATATGAAATGTTGCCATACGTAGTATATGAGCGAATCAATCGATTGGAACAACGTCATAAAAAAGGAAGCAAGAGGATTAGATGACTACGATTTAGGTGAGGTCCAAGAGATACATGACGAAATTGTAATAACAAAAAAAGGACTTGTTAACAAAGATAAATTTCATTTGCCCAGAAACAAGGCAGTAAAGTTCGCTGATGATAAACTGTGGTTCGACCTTGGTAAAGATGAGGTCAAGGTATTCAAGCGTGATTAGTCCATAACGTTACTATACTTTATATCGTATTTATTTTCGTTACTTCATACTTTACTTTTTTTAATTCCCCTGTCCTACTGGCTCAGATATTACCTTATAAATTCTGTAAACATGTATTAATGCCCAGGCCCAATAAATGCCAAAGATTGCCCAATTTAATGGAAAAGGAAAAAAGACGTCTGTGATATATCTTAGAAACACTCCAATTAAGAAAATCATTATTCCTGGTTGATGAACCCCTAGATATATGTGACCTACCCCGGGGACTAAAACGCTAAGAAGCAACGTTATTGTAAGACTTTTTAACAATATTAGTTCAAAGATGCTACGCTAATAGCGGTCTCTAGTTCCTTTACTTGGTTTATAACTACTTACTATTAATTTGTTAACCTCCACTTTTCTTCTTCCTGTATTTTTCTACCTCAGTTAAATTTCCAATCCTTCTCTATTTTAGTTTGTTTCTTTTTGAAATATCGCTTTGTGGCGTTTTATCAGTCTCACTATCAGAAATTTCCTTATCGATTTTTTTGACTGCCTCTTCTACTTTTTTTTCAGGGATTTCAGGTTCAGGACCGGATTCAACTTGAATTTCCTTTTCAGCGATGTGTTTCGTTGGGACAATTACTGTTTTTCCTTTTTCATCTTCAAGAATAATGTGAAATGCTCCCGCCTGTTTTATCGTGCCAACGCGACCTTCGAAGTTCACTTTTTGTCCGGGCTTTAGGGTGGATTGTACATTTGTCATACCGTATATCAATGATGGTAACAAATCTTTGAGCGAATAGGCCAGTCCCACTCCTAAACCTATTGCTATCGCCCCTGCAATGCCCCATACTAGCGCGGCGATCACCGTATTTAATATGCCTCCCCCGATCTGTAACTGGGTTATAGCTATTGCAAAGACTATGGCATACAAAATTCCTTTGGTGCCTAGACCAATAGCCCTACCTGCAGGCACGCCTCTGGCAGGAAGTTCTTTTTGCGCCCAGTTGCCAACAAAATCTGCGATTATCGAACCCACAATGATTATAATTACGAATGCTATCAGATTCGGTATCCATAGCCATATGCTTTGAAGGGCTTCTGACAACTGGGTATATTGAAGAGTATCGACTGCTGCCGTGATAAAGAAAATATAGATAAACCATTTTGCGGCTGTAGAAATAATTCGGCTCATGGTCCAACCGGATCTGGATACAGCCTGACCGACGCCGGTCTTACTAATAGTGTCCTCAAGATTCATTTTGTCTAATATCTTTGATATGACCCAGCCAACTGCTCTTCCTATAATATATCCAATTAGGAGAATTATACCGGCAGCCAATATCCGCGGTATGACCGCGACTACTTGACCGAAAAATTCATTCAAAGAATTTAGGGCTGGTGCAACAACGGCAGAACTATTTCCTTGTACCGTAGTAAGTGCTATGCTTAAATTTAGGACATCAAGTATTTCCAATGTTACTGTATGGAACATCAATGTTAATATAGGTTATAAGTGACCTTAACCAAATTTTCATGCTAATTCCTTCGCCAAATCTCCATGTTAATTCCTTCTAAACAGAAGTTTTGATGTCTTGGCAATGATATTGCTATCCACGCCTATGTTACTTAAAGAACGCACAATCTCTACTAACGATTAGAAAATAAAAAAGGAGATGGTTTACTCGGAAGCCGCATTGCTCTTAGCCAGTTTCGTGCATAGATTCAGATGTCGTTTTTCTTCCTTGAGTATGGCTCTAACTTTTGTTCCAAACTTCTTATTTTTTACATCCTTTGCGACGCTTGCCAGAACTTCGTAATGCGTTACTTCTCCTCCTTCAGCCAAACAAAGAAACTCTAAGGCCTCTTGCGTGTCCGGATCTTCTCCAAGGTACGTTTCCATTATTTTTGACGCTTTCTCGGCTGTTTCTTCTGCCTTTTCCTCTATAGCAGACGGATCCAATCCATCACTTTCTGCCAGTTCTTTGACCAATTGTTGCATTTCTTCCTCTTGATCACTTGCCTCTTCTCTC
>DASUQJ010000118.1:0-47628 GCA_036280615.1 Nitrososphaeraceae archaeon | reverse complement strand
ATTTGGAATAATTGAGGCATTTGGTTCATTACGACAATGTGATTTGATTGTTGTTCAAGGCACTGTAACAAGAAAGATGGCTCCAAGGTTAAGGATGGTTTATGATCAGATGCCAGATCCAAAATATGTTATTGCCATGGGTGCCTGTGCAATTACAGGAGGACTTTATATTGACTCATATAATGTGCTACCAGGTGTAGACGGAATTGTCCCTGTTGATGTGTATGTACCTGGTTGTCCACCAAGACCCGAAACCCTTATTCAAGGATGTATGCTGCTCCAAGAGAAAATAAAAAGGTCGAAGATCAGATAATTCTATTACCTTCAATAATCCTAAATCATAGAATTTATTTATCAAACTGTACGTTGATTAACCTCAAGAAAATTGAGGCAATGTGTTTTATTGATAGCCATTTATGAATAATCTTATTTTGTTACCGTTAGCTCAAGTAGCAGATCGGGTAACATTACTAATTGAGCTAAGTTATGTCCAGAGGGAAGGGTTAGGAAAGTATTGATCTAATTAGTACTAAGTCCATGAGCTCCATTATAATTTGATGGATCACTACTCGTGGATGAGGGACCTAGTAATAAATGCATTGTATCATTATGCCACAATATTAAATAGATCAGTTAGCGAGTTCGACGTGGTCCAAATGCGAATTGAAATTGTAAAGGCAAATTTGATAACAGAGTCATGTTTCGCGCAAGAATTAATTGAATATATATCTAAGAATGGAATCGTTGTGGGTCCAGATACTGGCAATACGATCTGCCGTTATAGTAAGATAAGGAAAACCATTTTCAATGCTTTAGATTGTTATGCAGATGGTCTGAAAAATACAATAAAAATAATGTCACCTAATTTAACTGATCCTCACTCAGACTTTTATTCGATGGAACAAGAAATCGAAATGTGTGCCGGCTTGATGAAGGAAATTGAGGACGAATATGGTAACATAAACACCATTGCAGATAAGGATAAGGCTATATTTTAAAATATTTTTGGCAAGATAATTTACTACCTATCGATAATATTACAATTAGAACTCAAAATGAGCAACGGTCAGCTTCATATCCTAAAACAGATTACACTGAAAGGATGTTTTGATTAAGACCATTAAAGGTGCAGATTCAAGTATGCATATGAATCAAATATTGTTGATATTTATTTTAAAGTTACGACATTCTCCTTTTTGAGTGATTATCATCAAAAGATGCGTGTACAATTTTAAACGATAGTCCCTCTTCGTAAGGGCCCTTTGATATAGCTTTTAAAATGCCTTGTTTGACTGAATCAAGCCGCTTCTTGTCTGAAATAATATCCTGCGGAATTTCAATCTTTAATTCCAATAAAAGTAATATATCTTTAGTTTTAACCAATAATACAATATTGAATTAATAGTTAATATGAGCTTTGCAATTTTTCAAGGCCTATCAATAAATATAAATATTGACATTCTCATTTAGTAGATATTTTTCTAATAAGATACTAAAGTTATTTACAAGATGTCGTTTCCACTCGTAATTACAATACGGAGATGTAAATTAGCCAACAATACCGTCCTGATTTGCCGGCGCAATTTTGAGCATGACATTGTAAGACAAAAATATATCAATTTGCAATTAAGTATCATGAATAAAAAATACTACCAACTATCTTCCGATCTGACTATCTGCAGAATAGTTAATGGAATGTGGCAAGTTGCAGGTGGACATGGACAAATTGATCATGAATTGGCAATGGCAGATATGTTAAGATATCATGATGCTGGATTTACTACGTGGGATTTAGCTGATATCTATGGTCCAGCAGAAGATTTTATAGGGGAATTTAGGCGTAGATTATCAAAAACAAAGAATAAAGAAGAACTAGACAAGATTCAGTCGTTTACAAAATGGGTGCCACAGCCAAGCAGGATAACACGTTCTATGGTCAATAGCAGTATAGAGACATCGATTCGCAGAATGGATGTAAGCTCTTTGGATTTACTTCAATTTCACTGGTGGGATTATAACAATCCGTATTACATGGACGCGCTTAAATATCTATCAGACCTCAGAGATAAAGGAAATATCAAGCATCTGGGTCTAACAAATTTTGATACTGATCATCTGCAGATTATTACCGACTCAGGCGTGCCAATTGCATCGAATCAGGTTCAATATTCAATAATTGATAGAAGACCAGAAGTAAAAATGATACCATTTTGCAGAAAACATAACATCAGCTTACTTACTTATGGAAGCATTTGTGGAGGATTATTGTCTGAAAGATACGTAGGAAAACCAGAGCCATCTATTACCGATCTAAATACACTAAGCTTGCAAAAATACAAAAAAATGATAGATACATGGGGCAATTGGAATTTGTTTCAAAGGCTTTTATTGGTTTTGGACAACATCGCAAAGAAACACAGAGCAAGTATTGCAAATGTTGCTACTAACTATATCCTTTCCAAAGCTACGGTTGCAGGTGTTATTATTGGTGCAAGGCTCGGGATAATTGATCATATAGATGATAACAGTAATGTTTTCAACTTCAATTTGGATGACTCGGATCTTGAATCGATTAATCAAGTATGTGAGAAGTCAAATGATCTATATGAGATTATTGGAGATTGCGGTGAAGAATATAGATAATTGGTCCGTTCACTTAAGAAAAACTGAAAAGAATTCAATTCTATTCTCTTTTTAATGCTACAATTGGAAGTAATCTGGATGCTTTTAAGGCAGGAAACAAACCTGCTAGTACGCTAAGCGCACTTGAAATTAACCACACCCTGGTTATGTCAGCGGCCAGAAAAATAGGAGCTATTTGTGATTGGTTCGATGCCCCATCGTTACCAGCAAAACCTGCACTCAAAATATAAGCACCAACAATTCCTCCCAATATACCACACGTGGCCCCAAAAATTCCAATCATTAATGCCTCGGTCAAAAATAAGGCAAGTATGTGTCTACTTTTTGCACCGATTGCTTTCATTGTTCCAATTTCACGTGTTCTTTCTATAACTGATGTATATAGAGTTGTAATAATTCCCACTGCGCCAACAACTAAAGACACTATTGCTATACTTAAAAGAAATGTACTAATGCCTCCCGTAAACTCTTGCACAGTCTTGATGATGGCCTTAACTGTTGTAATTCCTATATCATTACCATAAAGCTTTCGAATTTCTTGCTCGATTGAATCTACATAAATTCCCGACCTAGCTACTACAATCAACGAATCAAATTTTCCAGATTTATGAAACAATGCGTTACCAACTTCGGTATCAATTACTGCTGAATTATCAATGTTTGGATTTCCTGTTTGTTTTATTATTCCTCTTACAACGAAACTTTTTGATTCTTGTTCTCTCTTGCCTGTTGTAGGATCTACAAAAGTGTATGTAGCCTTAACGGTCTGAAACAACTTTAAAAATGGAGAAGACTCACCAGGAGGATTGGCCAAATCATTTGAAATAATAATGGCGGAGGGATCATTTTGTCGTATAGTGGAGCCTTCGACAAATTCCAGCGTCGGAGAAAGCACCGTTAGTTTCTGAGGATCCATAGAGAATACTTGATACTCTTTTGAGTCTCCTTGAGATTCCAGGATTACTTGAGATTGATATGATGGAATTACATCATCGACAAATGGTAAAGATTTTAGCCTATTTTCAACTGCCGCATTTAATGTAATCTTTGGAGTTGGCGGTGGTCCAACAACTGGTCCTCCTCCACCTTGCTGCACCTGGGCCGGATTTATGAAAATGATATTGGCTGCTAGATTACTTAGCTGATTGTTAAAAAAACCACTAAATCCAGCACTGATACCTCCAACAGCCACCATTAAACTACTTCCTACCATAACCATAATTATGGTCAATATGGATTTAGTTTTTCTTTCTTTCAATGCATCAAATGACAATGCAAAAATATCTTTAATATTCATGATTCTGCTAACTCTTCCTTATTTTTTCTGAAAATTCTCCTTGTAAGAGGAATCCTCGCCGCCCAGAAGTGATTCAATGTCTTCATCATTTCCTTTCTCATTATCGTTACTACCATTTTCCTCCTTGTGTTCAGGCTCTATATTTTGGATCCCAGTCTTTTTCTTTGATTTGAATCTTCTAACAACTATGAAGGCAATTGTTCCTATTATGGCTAGTATTACTACGATAACTAATGTATCATAATTGCCCAGAATCCCTTGCCCCTTATTACTTGTTGTGACAGGAGAAACAAATTCAACACTTCCATTATTAATAATAGTGTAACTATTTCTCAGGTCATCACTATATGTTACTTTTAATGAAACAGGATAAATTCCAGAAGAAGTGTTATTATTTATTGCCAAAGGAATACTAAATGGGAGTGGCGAATTTTCTTCTAAATCGCCAAGATATTGAGGAAAAGAAGATGCAGGAATAAGAATTTCGTTATTATCAGATCCTTGTGTAAATGATTGTGGTAATTGTCCTTCACTTTGCTCGGCCAAGCTTGATGATGAGGATGGATTTGATATCTCAATTGTTGTGAATAAAGCCAATGTATTGCCTTTATTCAAGATATTTCCAACAAGATTTGGATTTCCACCTATATAGTTAACAGCAAGGTCATTAATATTTACTGTGATATCACCTTTTACGTTTGCGCCTAGATTAAAAGATTCAGACTTGGCCTGGTTATCATATATGTATTGTATCGATACCTTAAAGGATACTGGGCTATTAATCAATGATTTTGAAGCAAAAACTCTTGTCAGGAATTGTTTTGTTGTATATGGATCTATTTCATTCAGGTTCCATTTTGAATCGCCAAGGATCTTTATTGAGCTGGACTCTGAAACAAGTGAAACTACAGCATCCATGATTGGATTGGTATTGGTATTAGTAATATTAAACTGCAGTTCATCTACTCTGCCTGCTACGAGGGACACAGTATTATTATTCGGAGATGTGCCGATCCTATCTGTGTTATTATTTTCAAGACCGGGGATAAATGTATTATCATTAGAACTATATTCACTAACTTGAGTTATTGCATAAGTGAGGTTCTTATTTTTAGCCCCGTAGTTACCATTAGTAACCAAGTTATTCTCGTCATTATTTTGGTTGAAGTTCTCGGACAGAGAAGGCACATTATTTATCGTTTCAGAAGTAACTGTAGATGAAAGAGTTAAACCAGATTGTGGAGAGGACGGTAAGATATGAACCCCCATTGATTTGTCTAATGTCTTTTTGTAACCATATGCATTATTATATGATATCTTAAGATCTATATTTTCGAGTATACTGCCTACGGAATTGCTAGCGAATATCACAGGATTTATTTGTACGCTTTCACCCGCTGGGATTGTTCCCACATTAAATGTTGTGGTTCCTGCACTTATTAATGGAATTACTGTAGATTGTTGTACTGTCGTTATGGAGTCATTACCGTTATTACTAGTCGTAGGAATCACATTATTATCATCAATTTGATCCTGTCGGTTCCTAGCCGATACTTCGACAATAACGCCGGTAGCTGCAGCCGATCCTTCATTTTTAACTAGTGTTTCTACTATATTGGGTTCCCCTGGAAGTAAACTTACCACATTTGAAAAGGTCGATTGCTTATCTTGGAATGTCTGATTGTCAGACTTAGAGGACATTGCGGATGAAAATGATATTGCGTCTAAAATAACCTTACCGCTGAGTTTAAAGGGAACTTTTATCGATCTATCTCTCATATTCTCTTCATCCTTTTCGGCAACATTAAAGTAATCTATGTTGAGGGAACCGGTGTATTCTTTTCCTACTTGCGTATCCTTTGATATAGTTACTGGGAAGTATAGTGTAAATGTTTGACCTGCATCAACAAGACCATTGTAGCTAGCTAACGCAGTATCATTATCGATATTCTTTGGAGATACGTTTGCCGTAAACCCAGACGGGAAATCCAGTGATGCCCTTATGCTCGTCACATCGGAAAAACCTCGGTTGATCAGTACAATAGCCAGTACGGAATCACCTTCTCCTGCTCCTACTTCTTGTTTTGTTACTGGAGGTATGTCTTGTGCCGCTGAAGATTCCGAAGAGGTTTCGGCAACCACTGATCCCTGAGCAGTTTGATCAGTGAAGAAAGAATCTAAAAAGGCGAATTTTGTGGGACCTTCATTATTATCTTCATCATCTTCATCATCTTCATCGCTGCTAGGGGAACTGACAGCAGGAGCAGTAACGGTATTTGTGATAATGGTAGGGGGCTGTGACTCTTGTTCTGGTGGTTCTTCTTCTTCTGGTGGCTTTTCTCGTTCCTTTGGTAATTCATCTTTCTTTGGTCGGTCTTGTTCATCTGAGTTTTCTGAAGAATCCTTGCCAACCTTCCGTGACTTCTCGTCACCAGTTGATTTTTCCTTTTTATTACTCTGGGAGGTAACTTCCTTCTTTTTGTTATCCTCTCCGTCACTCGACTTCGCAAATACAGAAAATATTGTAGAATATGGGCCTAGAATACTACCGGTCAGCAACAAACACATACAGGATAGCGAGAGAAAAAAATTTAGTCGATCATGATAACTGTAATTATGACCCTTATTGAAGAACATATTCAAATCCCAAAATTTTTTACTTCTTTTTGGATTCTTCCATCTTTGATATGTATAGATCTATCGGTGTTTGCTGCTAGATCATGATTGTGAGTTACCATAATTATTGTTCTCTTAAACTTGTTTGATAGTAGCTTTAATAAGCCAAAAACATCCCCACCTGTTTTAGTATCCAAATTTCCTGTTGGCTCGTCTGCAAGAATAATGGCAGGATTATTCATTAGAGATCTGGCAATTGCCACCCTTTGTTGCTCCCCACCGCTCAAGTTAGACGGTTTTGATTGTACTTTGGATTTTAATCCTAAGAAACTTAGTAACTTAATTGCCCTCATTTTTCTTTCAGATCTATTCATTCCACTTATTATGGCCGGAAATTCTACATTTTTTAGCACATTTGACCTATTGATTAGATTATAAGATTGAAAAATAAACCCGATAGACTTGTTTCTCATTGCCGCCGCTTGGGAATCGTTCATGGAATAAATATCAATGCCATTGATAAATACCTGGCCGCTGCTGGGCCTTTCTAACGCACCTATCATATTAAGTAAAGTACTTTTTCCACTACCTGATGGACCAACTATCGATACGAATTCCCCTTTTTTTACATTAAATGTAATGTTTGCAACCCCTATTACTCTGCCCGCTTGGGATTCCCAGAATTTTGAGAGATTCCTAACTTCTAGTGCGATAAGATCATTATCATGATTAGAGGGAGTCAATTTATCATTGCCATCTGATGAGCTCATTCAATAATGTGGAGATAATACTGGAATTATTAAAGCAAATAGGCACTAATGCACCACATAAGAGACATTATAATTTTAAAACTGTCTCATTTTATTCGTAAAGATATTTAGAATAGACGAAAAGCGGACTGAATGATTTTCTCAAAAATCATTCTTTAATCAGATATTAAAGTATCTCATATGCCAACGGAAGGTGTTTGAAATCGTCAAGAAATTTTATGGGTTAATTTAGTCCGAGATTTATCTCAGGATCATTGCAGATTTAAGAAATCAGACAGCAACCTTTTATAAATGACTGTATTTGATATCCACATTTCATGCAACAACCCATACTAGACAAGATTGATTTAAGGATTATCCAAGCTTTGGCCAAAGATTGCAGAGTATCTTACAGGAATATAGGTTCAGTGGTTGGTCTGACTACAAAGAGTGTTAGAGCAAGAGTTGTTAAAATGGCTTCTAGTGGTGTAATTGAAAAATTTTTTGTCTACATAAATCCTGCAGTCCTCGGATACGGAACAGAATGCATATTGAAAATGAGATATAATGAGATAACAGAAAATATTATTGACCGTCTTAATCTTTTGGGAGACCTATTCTTACATGTTAGACAAATAGGAGGAACTTCTGTATTTTCTTTAGTTGTAAAGACTGGAGCTGAGGATAAGATTCCTCTTCTTATTGATTCACTGAAACCTGCTGTCATGCAGAGCATGTTTGTAAGTCGACCATATGTACAGAAGGGACCCAAGGAATTAGATTTTAGGATAATTAAATGCTTGTTACCAAATCCTAGAATGCATATTTCTGAAATTGCTAATAAGCTGTCGATTTCAGCAAAAACTGTAAGTAGAAGATTAGATATGATGAAAGATAACAATGTAGTGCAATTTTCTGTATTAGTCAATCCTGCTTCTACAAGAGGTTACATCCAGTTTGTTATTGTGATATCCGTTAAGGAAACACTGTATCAATATGTTCTTGAATGCATCTACCGCGAACTATCAGGAAACCTTCTTCTCCAGGCTCCTATCACAAGTCCTGACAATCTAATCGTATTGATCATGTTCAGTCAAGATATTTTCACTGTGGACTCAATTCTAAGGAAGGTCGAGTCATTTGATGGGGTAAAAACAGCAGAATTAGATATACTAACTGGAATAACACTCTCACAGGATTGGAT
Organism: Nitrososphaeraceae archaeon; assembly: GCA_036280615.1. Taxonomy (GTDB): domain Archaea; phylum Thermoproteota; class Nitrososphaeria; order Nitrososphaerales; family Nitrososphaeraceae; genus TA-21. Next base: position 39,119 of record DASUQJ010000118.1, on the reverse strand, counting down.
GGTTAATGAAATTGAACGGAGATTAACAAAGATCGAGCAGATAAATCTCAAAAAATCAGCTAAAAAATAAAAAGAAGATAGTGAGCTAAAAAAGCGAATTTCTATTTACATTTTTTATTTCTATTTTTTAAACTAAAGTGAGGTTAAGGAGGTAGTTAATGAGAAAGTCCAAAATTTTTGATTCGCTACTTCCGATCAATCGTTGAGTTTCAATATTTTCTGCAGAATGATATATCGCTAAGGAATTATTCTGTTAACAATTTAGGTTAAGTAGGACGAACCTGGAATTTCACTGGGTCTAAGTTAGAAATTCTAAACTTCTTGTAAGCCAAAGACTCTTGAAGTCTACAGATTTTTTAAAATATTTATATAAAGCATCCATAGTTTTGAGATACATGTTTTGCAATAAACCTCTGTTATTATTTAGCGTCTTGATATTGGTTATATTTTCAGTATTAACTTATAGCATGATGAACCCCCTCACGGCTCAAGGAAGTAAGTATTCATTTCTTTACAAATGGGGTTCTCAAGGAGTTAGTATGGGTCAGTTTGCACAGCCATTAGCAATAGCAATAGATACTAATGACGACGTGTACGTTACAGACACTACCAGTGAAACCAACAATGTGCAGAAGTTTACCAAGAACGGAACATTTGTTACCTCATGGAATCTTTCCGGGATAACTGACGACCCTTTTACTAACGCAAGAGGAATAGGCATAGATTCGTTGAATAATGTCTATGTTACAGGAGGAGCAAGTCCTAACACAGCCGTTCAGAAATTTACAAACAACGGCACATTTGTTTCCTCTTGGGGCTCGACAGGTTTGGGAGATGGAGAATTTGTATCTCCTGGATGGGTAACTATAGATTCTGCTGATAATATTTATGTTGGAGATTTTGGAGAAACTAGTCGAATACAAAAGTTTGACAGCAATGGCACTTTTATTTCAAAATGGGGAGGGCCGGGCACCAGTGACGGACAGTTCGTGAATCCCGCCGGCCTTGTTGTTGACTCTACTGATAATATCTATGTAGCGGACCGCGGTAACAATCGTGTCCAAAAGTTTGACAGTAATGGCACTTTTATTTCAAAATGGGGAACATCAGGAGCAGGCGATGGACAATTCAAGCTACCAGCGGGGTTAGGAATTGATACTTCAGGAAATATCTTAGTTGCTGATGCAGGTAATGATCGTATCCAATTGTTTGACAGTGATGGTAATTTTATTACAAAATGGGGAACATCAGGAGCAGGCGATGGGCAGCTAGACCAGCCTACAGGTATAGCGACGGATTCTTCTGGCAATGTATATGTCGTAGATCGATATAATAACAGAATACAAGTATTTGCTGGACAATGACTAAGTCTTAAAGCGTCGAGCAAATCATCACAAATTGTAATCCATTTATGGTATAAAAGTATAGATTTTCAAGCGGGTCCAGAGGGATTTGATTGAATATTGTGTGATCAATGTCCTTGTTCTCATGGTGGGCTAAGATTAGGATTTGGGTTATACGACGCAGACATCGATTCACCAATTTCTTGCTGCATTCTGTGACTCATGTAATAATATATGCCTGTTAGAACGGCAAAAAGAATACCAATTATTGCGAAAAAGGCTATTACTATAACCAATACCTTTTTTTCTTGTTCATTTGTTTATCTACAGATCCTGAAAATGAATTCAAGATAGTTCGTTCAAAAAAATGGGGGGTTTAAGTGTATTGTTGTGCATTTCGGTACTTTTTAGGGAACCTTTACGCAGAGCCGCCAGTTCTCTTACATTCTTTTTTATTGCGCTGTTTGATTTACAATTAGCCCCAGAGCGTGCATTTTTAACAGATCAGAAACAATTTCTACACCTATAGTATACTTTAGAGTTTCACGTTCATCCATAGTTTCTATCTGGTCTGTTATTGCTGCAAGTAATGGGTGATTTGACCTTATCTCATCTCTTATTTGCTCCGCGGTTTCGTGCTCTGGCACTAGATGTATTGTTGTGTTTTTCACTCCTGCCATCCCTGTCATATTGGCGGCGCCCTCCTGCGCGTATGCCGCTATGGTATTGAAAGAGATTGCTGCCAAGATACTGAATGTCAGTGCCATTGCTACTACTGCAAAATTCTTTTGATTCATTAAATGAAATTTCTGAACGTATTATAAAAATATAAATATTTTAGAATCCTTAAATGTCAAGTCTAGCGCCGAAGCCTTTTCCAAGTTATTGTATAACTCTAACATTCTGTTCGCCATGTCTGTCTATCTCTCTTTGTATTTCTGGCTCTTGTTCTCCACTCTTGTAAGTCCCCCTCTCTTACAAGGCACCTGTTATAATAAATCTTCGTTATCGCTACTTAGTATATGGGCATAGAGCAGATTTTACAAAATGAAATTCAAGAATCTCAAAGGGCACTGGACGGGCCTAATGACGATACAATTTATAGACGAGATCATTCCAAAAGAATTGAAGTAATAAATTGGGTTCTAGAAAATATGAAAAATCCTGATATCCAAATTTGCGCAGTTATAGAATCTAAGATGAATCAAATTATAGACGAGATAAACAAAAAACATTCTATCATAGAACAGGATCCGCTTGATAGCAAATTAAGAATTTTGGATTGGATATTTTATCAAGTTTGTAGTACCAAAGGTCATTAGAAACTATAAATATTACCTTACTTGGTACTAAATTAATAAAAATTGAGACTGATCGGGCATGGAACAGTTACAGACGTCGCCATAGTCCTCGGTATAATGGTTGTGGTGGGAGTTGTCGTTGCGGTTATCTTCAGGCTCTTTTGATTTGAGATAAATATCTAATGGTGTTTTCTTAATTTTGGGTTAGATATTTTATCAAGTTTGTAGTAACGTAATAAAAAAATATGACTCACTAGATAAAGAACAATCTTCTAACATCCTAATTGGTAAATGCATAATTCATTATGACTATTGCCACAGTGATAACTACTCCGGTGGCAATTACGGCAAGCGCCCCAATTAGTTTTTCGCTCAATCAGGATCAAAGATAAAGAGAGTCAAGACTTAATATATATTTAATTTAGAAATAGGATGCAGCTATCGGATTGGATTTTTTATTAAGTTTGTAATAATTCCATCATTTATCACACATTTTTCACACGGGTCTCACTCCCTTTGAACCGCAATTAGGACACGCGATTTCCTTATGTTCGTTACCACAATTTATGCATGAGAACTTCAGGGGCTGGTATGCCGAACCGTTAATACCTGTACTCCATCGAGGACCAAATCCGGAGGATGACATGGATTTGTACCAATCCTTTATTCCCCCCATACCCGCCTTTCTTAGGGCCATATCATTTCTATAAATAGCAAGACTGAAGACCGCAATCATGGATACTATGAACGATATAGGAAATGGTAAAACAATATGCAATATGATAATTATGGCCATGGATATCGACAACCAAATTAGTGAATTCCACATAGCAGGATTGTTGGCGTCAGCCATAACATTATTTCGTCTTTAAGATATTTAAACGGCTGCTTCCTGTGATATTTGGACATTACAAGCAACTAGACGCTTAAAGAAACCTATTCCAGACAAATAGTAATTTTTTTATTATCTTCTTGCGAATATTATAACACGATTTGTTCGATTGATGGGAGGACAACTTGTGCTTGTCCCTGGCATTGTTGTATCCTTTCATACCTCCCATCAGGCTAACCGTTCGAACTATTTTATAATTTAATATGCATTGAAATATAACGCACATCGCAACCATATGTTGGTGGGAAACTAATTTTGTCAGATACTACGATTCCCACCGGCTTCAACTTTTTAATATTTTGTTGTGAATAAAAAAATAACGTATAGCAACGTCTAACAGCGTTACTATCTTCCGGTGGGGCAAATCAACTCCTTTGCCAAAAATCCCACCGGTGTTTTAAATTTTTTAATAGAAAAATAGAAGCCCTACATTTATCCAAGTAACTCAGTTAAGCTAAATTCTTATAGGTTCTAAATAAGTTCTGGTTTTGTGCCATCGTTTTTACATAGTAACCGGTGGGGCATTCTACGCTTCTGTCCCACCGGTATTAATTATATTCAATGTTGTGCAAATCTAATTACCACTTTTTCCGATGGTGGGACACTTATTCCATCGAATTGGGCACCACTCAATTAGTCCCACCATTATTAAATTATTTTATATCTTATTGTGATTAGTAAACTACACGTTGGCGTAATGCCATCTGTTCGCTGATGGGATTATTTTCGTCCGTTATCGCGTACGGCTCTAATCCCATTAGCGTATTTTATCTTTTGAGGAAAAGTAAATTTTTTATTACGCATTTGCGAATATTTATTTCCGTCTCACCGGACTGATGGGGGGCTTTTTCTATTGGTATGGAACTTGTAAACGGATTTCGTTTGCAATTGTTCCCTCCTGTCAGGCTTGAACTCTTATAATTTGTTGAGCATAAAACCTAATTAGAAGAACTCATGACTGTTGGGCCGACCAATCAACGTCTACTATGGCCCATCAGTTTAACTTTATTATAATTTATTGGTCATGCTGAAGTAACGAAATAAAAAGAATTTCCTGACAGATTTGCGGCAATTGTCGTCAATGCTTAATCCTCATGGAGTAAAAAAGACCGAAACGAAAGTGCTTATAATATATCGAGTCGTTTTTAAAAATTACTAGACGAGGCAATTGGATCGTGGGAGGGCTGGTTGTTTACTTCCTTGTTCATCATACCCAGTCCTCACCATGGGGGGATTATTCTTTTGTTAAATCATAAAGAGACTTACTGAATTTAAAGATATATTCCTCCTCGCTTCTTGGTTATCTAGATTTTAGATTGTAATTTGCGTTATAGAAATTACGGGCCGAACTGTACCTTTCTACCGAGTACCTTTCTACCGAATTGCAGCAGAATGGGAAAAAAGAAAATTGAGGCGATTAAGACAAGAATTTTATGCTTCGAGTTTCAATATTTGAGAAAGAAATGAAATGTCCTGTATGCAGTTCGGAGGTAAAAGAATTATACAATCTCAACAGCGAAACCGACGAGTTCAAATGCTTTGGTTGTCATCTTAGAGATCTCGATCACAGAGTGAGGAGACTGGAGAGACAAGAGAATAAGAATGAATAATACCTTCAAACTAGACCGTTCAATCCTTATGTCGATTGTATTTGAACATTACAAGCAACTAGCGATATTAGAAGAGTTACAGAAATCAGGAATTCAATGAAAAATTTTTTACCTACTTTGAATCTCTATGGCTCATTGAATACAATTAAGATCTATTCCCTCTATGTTTCGATCTCCCTTGTTTTTGTGACTTTCTTAATAAATTCATCCTATGCTCAATCATCAGACAAATTTCTTACTTATGCCGATGATGATCAGAGGTTTATTGATGATGATCAGAAGTTTACAATCCAATATCCCGAAAATTGGGTGCTTAGAGATGAGGGTTATCCCAATAATGGGGGCAGCCAAATACCGAAGTCCTTTTTGATATAAGCGGGACTTCCAAGGAAGATGAAATATTTACACTAGGTCCCCGTTGGCTCATGGTTAACGTTGAGCAAGTTGGATCTTATCTTGATACCGACACAATGACATCAAAAAATCATACCTTGCCCGGATACTGCCAAGCCTTGGTATATGTCATCAATTCCGATCCGTCTGATACTTTAATTAGACAAAATCAAGTTACTGTTGGAGGGAATCCTGGATGTAGAGTCGAATGGAAGGACGGTGATTTTTATAACTTCGAGGTTTATACTATTCTTGACGGAAAATTATTTAAACTGATATACACTGACTATCAGTTAACAGTTCCAGAAACGTTACCCCTAGCCAACAAAATGGTAGAGTCCTTTCAAATCATAGAATAAAGTTCGCAAATTTTGTTATGGAATTAATAAATATCATAATGACGAAATTATGGTTAATTAGGGAGAGAGACCTAATTTTCAATATAGATCATCTCGCTAGGTTAAAAATGAACCTTTCGAGGTGGTCTATTCTATTATGTTGTCCGTTACTATTTATTGGTGCACGTGGACATTGTGCTCTCCATGTTGCCTTATTTCGTGCGCTATATCTGCATCTTCATGTTCTGTGTTTAACCACTTGGCTGATCTTTTTCGCTTTATCTTCTTGCCCTTCCTTCGTTGTGTTGCCCTTGAGTCAGAACTAAGGAATACAGTTTCATTACCTTCAAAAGCATTACTAACAGTTTTGCCGCATTTATAGCATTGTACAAATTCATCGTAGTCTCCAGATGTTTTTACCTTTTCTGGTATACTCCAAGAAATTTTCTGATTTTTCTGTAATATCCTTGCCTTCTATTTTGCAAAAATCAAAGAAGAATTCTAGTTTACCTACGTAATATCTTCTTGTTTCATCCGATTTGATACCATACATGAACCGAGAAAACGGATCTTGATAGTGGCGGTGTTCATTTTGCTGAGTTTCGATTTGCAACAATATACTATGAGGGCGGGTCCTAATAAACACACATTATCATGTGGGTCCAGAGGGATTTGAACCCTCGACCAACTGCTCCGCAGGCAGCCATTCTATCCAAACTGAACTATGGGCCCCTTAATGTGTAATTATATTTCCTTATATGAACTAGTTGTGTATTTCAAGCCCTTTTTTATCAACATTCATCCGATACATTGAATATAAGGTAAATAAATTCAATTACATTTTCTCAAACAATATATGTAGAGAAATTTGATTGACTTATGTAAATCGATCTAATATGACCAAGTCCTTCCTCGATGAAATCCAAGATCACATACTACTATTTGATGGGGCAATGGGAACTGAAATACAGAAACTCAAACCAAAACCAGAGGACTTTCCAGATAATAAGGATGGATTTAATGATGGACTTGTATTATCTAGACCAGATTGGATTGAGAACATACATAGAAGTTATTTGAAGGCTGGTTCAGACTGCATTGAAACAAATACCTTTGGAAGTAACCAAATAAAACTTCAAGAATATGGATTTGGTGAACAAACAGTATCAATAAACAAGTCAGCAGCTGAGCTTGCAAATAGTGTGGTCAAGGAATTTCCAAACGGGAAAAAATTCGTAGTTGGTTCAATGGGCCCAACAGGATTTCTGCCGAGTTCTAACGATCCAGATTTAGGTAATGTTCCTGTGAATATAATTATAGACGCATTTGATATGCAAGCGCAAGGTCTAATATTAGGAGGCGTTGATGTTCTACTTATAGAAACTAGTCAAGACATATTAGAAGTTAAACTTGCCATAATCGGATCGTTTAATGCGATGGAGAAAACTGGTAAAAAGGTACCGATAATATCTAATGTAACCTTGGACAAATATGGCAAAATGTTACTTGGCACAAACGTCCAGTCAGCATATACGACCGTCAGCGACATGGGAATTTCTGTTTTTGGATTGAATTGTTCGACTGGACCAGTTGAAATGGAATCAAGTATAAGGTGGTTAGATGAACAAAACGAATTGCCCATCCTTGTCATGCCAAATGCGGGAATGCCAATTAATGAAGGCGGCAATGCAGTTTACAAAATGACTTCAAAAGACATGTCTCATCATCTTGGAGACTTCTTACACAAATACAAGAGGGTGAGAATTATAGGAGGCTGTTGTGGAACAACCCCAGAACATATCAGAGAACTCAGAAATGCATTAGAATCGTATAACTTATAATTCACAGATTATCAATTGACAATATAACCATTAAATGGACTTAAAACATGTACCCCGCGTTAGCTCAGCGTTAAAGGCTGTAGATTTAGTTCAGATTCCTGCACCTCTGATAATAGGTGAGCGCCTAAACACGCAAGGTTCTAAAAAAGCAAAAAAATTAGTACTGTCAGATGATTTTGATGGCCTCATAGATCTCGGTAGAGAACAGGTAAATGATGGAGCACATTGCATTGATGTCTGTGTAGCAACGACCGAAAGATCCGATGAACTCGAATTTATGAAAAAGTTGGTAAAAAGGTTAAGCCTTGAAATTGATGCTCCTCTCGTAATCGATTCAACAGATCCTAAAGTGATAGCCGAAGCAATTAATCAAATTCCGGGAAGACCTATCATTAATTCAATTAATCTTGAAGGAGATGGTTCACGTTTCCATTCTCTTGCACCCATAATGGCAAAATTTGGAATTCCTTCTATTTCCATGTGTATAGGTCCAAATGGAATGGCCAAAACATCCGAAGATAAAATCAAGATAGCAAAGTTACTCTTCGATACTGGAAAAAAATACGGGCTAAAGCCATGGCAGTACATATTTGATGTACTTACCTTCACATTAGCAACTGGGGAGCAAGAATATGCAAACTCTGCAGTTGAAACTCTTAGAGGCATTTCTTTAGTCAAAAAGGAAATTCCAGGTTGTTTTACGACTCTTGGATTAAGCAACATTAGTTTTGGCCTTCCCTCGAATGCTAGAAAAATCATAAATTCGGTATTTTTGCATCATGCACTAAAAGCAGGACTGGATATTGTTATCATTAATGCAAAAGACATAATCCCAATAGGAGAAATAAAAGAGGAACAAATCAAGCTTGCAGAGGATCTCATATTTAATAGAAACGCTAGTGCTCTTTCTGACCTGATTTATTATTTTGAGAATAAGAATGTTACAGTAACTAAGAATGAACAAAAGCTGGAAGAAATAAATAAGGATTGGAGTTTTGACAAGCGTTGCTACCATCGTATAGTAAACCGTATCAAGGATGGAATTGAAGACGATGTGGTGGGATCAATTTCTGATAAACTTGGAAAAAAATTGAAGGAAAAGACCGAAAATATTCAAAAAGAGGAAATGCTAAGGAAACATCCAGAATTAGCGCATGATGCAGCAGTTGAAACCCTAAATGAAGTCTTACTTCCGGCAATGAAAGAGGTTGGTGATAAGTTTGGAGCTGGGGAGTTAATTTTGCCTTTTGTATTGAAATCAGCAGAATGTATGAAATCTGCAGTATCAGAACTCGAGAAATACCTAATTAAGAAACAGGGAGTAAGCAAAGGTAAACTAGTTCTATGCACAGTATACGGTGACGTACATGACATAGGTAAAAATCTTGTAAAAACAATTTTTTCAAACAATGGATATGCGGTTTACGATCTTGGCAAACAGGTTCCAATCCAACAAATTATAGATAAAATTAAGGAAGTGCAGGCTGATGCCGTAGGATTGTCTGCATTATTGGTTTCTACTTCAAAACAAATGCAGTTTTTTATAGAAAAGGCAAAGGAACTAGATCTCAATATTCCAGCACTATGTGGTGGTGCGGCCATAAATAGTGATTACATAAATCGAATTGCAAAAGCAGATGAGGTGTACAGGGCAGGAGTTTTTTACTGTAAAACTGCCTTTGATGGACTAAATGTTATGAATAAATTGAGATCTCCAGAGAGGGATAAATTCATTCATGAATGGAATACCAAAATTAGTAAATTTGATGAAAAGAAGACAACAGGAGTAAAAACTGATATATCTTCAGTAGTTAGTAAAATAAAACCCGCGTCTCCACCAATTGCACCCTATCTAGATACACCAATAATATTAACACCTTCAGAAATTGATCTTGAGGAAGTTTGGCGCTATTTAAATAAAAAATCTCTTTTTGTTCTGTCGTGGGGTATAAGAGGAAAATCTGCATCGACGATGATTGGTGACCCAGAAGCATTACTCCTGGAGTGGAAAAAGAAAGTAATTGATGAAGCGCTTTTCTCACCAAGTGTTGTCTATTCTTACTTTAGGTGTAACAATCAGGGTAACAGGCTTGTAGTTGAATCAAAGAAACAAGGTGAAGTGGCTTTTGAATTTCCAAGATCCTCAAAACCAAAACAATTGTGTATTACGGATTACTTTGGGAAACAGGACATTGTAGCCTTCCAAGTAGTCACTGTCGGTCAAAAAACCGTTTCGAAAATTGAAGAACTAAATTCAAACAATAATTATACGGACGCGTATTATCTTCATGGTCTGGCGGTAGAAACAGCTGAAGCTCTTGCAGAATGGGTCCACCATAGAATAAGAAATGAATTAAACATTGACAAGAATAGAGGATTGAGATATAGTTGGGGGTATCCAAGTTGTCCTGATACCATGCAGCATTATTTGGTATGGAAACTGATTGATCCCACTAGTTGTGGCATAGGTCTTACTTCTGCAGGCCAGATAACTCCTGAATATTCTACTGCTGCCATAGTAGTTCACCATCCTGATGCAGAATATTTTATACTATAGATAAAGTAAGATTTCAGAGATAAATGACAATCAACGATTTTGTCTTCTCATGTGCAACCGATGATGTACCGGCGTACTTTACTTATGAGGCCGAAAGCATGCTCATTGTGCAATCAAAGGATGGAGCAAAAAATAAGAAAATGGATTTTGAAAAGATTGAGGGATTTATGAGTGCTTTAATTTCACATGAATCCGTACATGTGGTCATAGCAAAATTGATTAATAGTCAGATTTCCGATTCCTTAGATGACCTTGAAATTATTGTAGAAAGATTTGGTAAGAGATTCCAGGTCAGCCTAAACAATATGTTCTTTTCAACTGATTTTAGTGGGATTATTAACAGCTAGTACATCATCTTTGTTACTATCTATTGGTGCATGCAGTCTTCAGTGATGTAATATAATTTTTTATTTTATTCTGTAAATGAATAATATTACTAACTTTGTTGCTATCAATCATCTTAATTATGGCGCTTCCAACTATGATAGCATCAGCCCCATAATTGGACATAAGTTTTATGTGATGTGGAGTGCTTATTCCAAATCCTACAGAAATATTTTTTTTGTTTGAACTTAATTTTTTGATATTCTTAATCGCAGTAAGTGTATATTCATTAAAAGAATTTCTCATTCCAGTGGTACCATATACGGAAACTACATAGACAAAACCTGTTGAAACATCTAGTGTTTTTCTTATTCTTAAATTTGATGTATTAGGTGCAACAAGAAAAATAGATGCCAGTTCAAGCTTTTTTGAATACTCTAAATATTCTTTTGATTCTTCAATAGTCATATCAGGTAAGACAAAACCATCTGTTCCTGCATCCTTAGCCATCTCCATGAATTTCCTAAATCCATTTTTTTGTAAAATATTGGAATATGTCATGATTACTATCGGAAGCTCGGGATATTTCTTCCTCGTTCTTTTTATCAGATTCAAACATTTGTCTGGGGTGATTCCATTCTGTAACGCTATATATGACGCTTCCTGAATTACTGGTCCGTCTGCTATAGGGTCTGAAAAAGGAATGCCTATTTCAATAATGTCAGCACCGCCATCAACAATTGAGGAAATTATTTTCTCACAAGCTGCTGAATTCGGATAGCCGCCCATTATATAGCATATTAGACCCTTTTGTTTCATTGATTTTAATTGAGAGAATTTTTTCTCAATTCTATTGTTCTGTAAATAAGACACTTACTATGACCTGCTAGTGTATTTTTTTCTAAACTTTATCACTTGGTCTATATCCTTATCACCTCTACCGGATAACGTAACAATGATGTTCTCGTCTCTTCGCATTTTTTTTGCCAGCTTCATTGCATAGGAAACTGCATGGCATGGTTCTAGAGCAGGTATTATTCCTTCCAACCTTGAAAGTTTAAAGAAGGCATCGAGAGCCTCATTATCATTACAGGTAACATACTGTGCACGTTCAATATCCTTCAACTGGACATGTTGAGGGCCCACACCTGGATAGTCCAACCCAGCTGAGATACTATGTGTGTCATTTATCTGTCCAAACTCATCTTGTAATAGATATGTTCTCATTCCGTGTAGAATACCTTCGGATCCTTCATTCAGTGTGGCCGAATGTTTTCCTGTTCTGATACCCAGACCACCAGCTTCAACCCCGTACATAGATACATCTTTATCATCTAGAAACGGGAAAAAAGTACCCATTGCATTACTACCACCTCCTACGCAACAGATAAGAACGTGAGGAGATCTTTTAGTAAAGTTTCTCAACTGTGATTTAATTTCTTCACCAATTACACTTTGAAAATCCCTTACCATCATAGGATATGGATGTGGACCTACTACTGAACCTATCAAGTAGTAAGTATCCTTTACGTTTGTTATCCAATCACGTAGCGCTTCATTTATGGAATCTTTCAAAGTTTTTGTTCCCGAGTTCACAGAGTGTACTTTTGCGCCTAATAGTTCCATTCTAAATAAATTCAATTTTTGTCGTTGGATATCTATGGATCCCATATAGATTTCTGCCTTCAATCCAAGAACAGCCGCCGCCATAGCGGTGCCCACTCCATGTTGGCCCGCACCTGTCTCAGCAATAATTCTTTTTTTACCCATTTTCTTGGCTAAGAGACATTGCCCCAAACAGTTATTGGTTTTATGTGCTCCACCATGCAAAAGATCTTCTCTCTTTAGAAAAATCCTTGCACCACCTACGTAGTCAGTCAGATTTTTTGCAAAAAACAGTGGTGTGGGTCTTCCAGCATAATTTTGAAGATAATAATCGAGTTCCTTTTTAAAATTTGAATCATTTCTTATTTTTTCGTATGCATCTTCAAGTTCATTAATTGCTGGAACCAAAGTTTCTGGAATATACTTTCCGCCGTATTTTCCATATTTACCTGCTATTGGAAACTCTCGTAACTTGGTCATAGTAGTAAGCTCACAAAAAATACAAAGTGCAAAATTCTAAGCATTGGATAACTCCTTTATCTTTTCAAAAACATTTCCCGATTCCATGATACTTGTACCAACAAGAAATGCATCAACTCCAATTGACCTTAATTTCTTTACATCATCTGAATTAGATATTCCACTTTCACTAATTATAATGTTATTTTGTTTATCAAATTTTTGTAGGAGTTTAATAGTAACGCTAATGTCCACTTCAAGGGTATTCAAATTCCTATTATTAATGCCAATAAGCAGATTTTTATTTTTCAGGATCTCTTTAAATTGATCTTCTGAATGAACTTCTGTAATGACTTCTAGTCCTTTTTTTGTGGCGTAATCAGAAAATTTTTCCAAGCTTCCCTCGGAAAATCCTTTATCGAAAACGCTCTTAATCAATAAGATGCCGTCTGCGCCTATTTTCCTTGCTGCATCTATTTGGACCTCACTAACAATGATATCTTTCATCAATAATGGTACGTTGACACTCTTTCTGATAGATGCAAGATTATGAATAGAACCATCAAACAAGTAGGGCTGAGTCAGTATAGAAATTCCGACTGAACCAGAATTGGTCATTTGTATTGCCAAATCCTTGGGATTTATCTTGGATTGGTCAAGAATTTTACCCTTTGACGGCGAGGAAAATTTTATTTCTGAAATTATGGGAACGTGATTACATGCTAGGATTACTTTTTTAAGAGAAATTACAGTATGACTGGTATAGTCATATTTGTCTGCATCATATAAACCCTCATTGACTGCTTTGTAAGAATTATCGGCAAGTGTTTTAAGCCCAGTTTCTCTTGAAAAAAATTTGCTCAAAGTCACATCAGAAAGTAAACTTACTCTTAATCATATAACTGTATTACTAACTCATCAGACGTATACTGAATGGGGGCTTTTAGGCTATAATGAATCGGTAAAAATGCCAGTTACAAGTCAATAACCGAATAGAGGATAATTCTTAAATGGTTACAAAAATAACCGATTAATTAATAAATATATTATGATCATGCTTTCAATCTATTTGAGAATTGTCAGAAACTAAGATATTCCTTGATAGGTCAAAACTGTCGGCAAAATACATACCTAGTGAGCTTCACCATAGAGAAAAAGAAATGTCACTACTACTGACCATGTTTAAAGATTCATACAGCAAGCCAGATGAATTCTTGTTTTCTACACCACAAATAATAGGTAGATCAGGAATTGGAAAGACATCTACAATAATAAAATTTTCAAACATGTTGGAAAATGAATTTAAAAAATCTGGGTTAACACTCAAGGTTGCCTACATAAATCTAAAACTTCAGGGCGGAAATAAATATGCAGTTTATAGGTTTCTATTGGAAAAAATTGCCCCCGAACTTCCTTCACAGGGACTTAGTGCGGAGGAGATGTTAAGATACCTTCTTTCATATTTGTATGAGAATAAGTTATACACTTTGATTATTTTGGATGAAATAGAGTTTCTGTTACGCTCCAACAAAGACAGTGGCATAATTTATGACTTTACACGCCTCAATGAATTTGATCTATCAAAACACTGTAATGTTATAGGTGTAATCTTCATAGCAAGGAGTACCGATTTTCATGACAAAATCGATAGTTCAGAACTAAGTACTCTGGGAAGAATACCAATAGAGTTTCGGCCTTATTCTATAGAACAAATAAGTGATATTCTAGTTACAAGATCTTCCGAATCATTCAATCCGAACATTGTAGGTACTGATATAATTGATGAAGTATCACTTATTACAACATCTTCGCAAGTTGATGGGGATGTTAGATATGCTTTGGACCTACTATTATATGCAGGAAATCTGGCAGAATCAAACGGAAGTGATCGAATCACATTAGAACAAATTCGTAAAGTCCATGGCTACAACAAACCATCCATTACAATGCAGGATTTGAAAGAACTTCACAAGAGTCATCTGATTACACTAATGGCCATTTTAAAAGTACAAAATAAAAGAAAAAAGCAATACATTGAGCTGAAGGAAATTCGGACCTATGCACTTGAATTAGCAGATGAACACAAGTTGAAAAAGTTTGAATTCGAGGATTACATGAATGATCTTCTCGATAGAAAAATAATCGAAATGAAATCATTAAAGGAAATAGGAATGAACATAACCTCATTGGCTGAATTAGAACCTTTATTAGAACAACAGATAAATAAAAAATAATGGATTATGATAGCAAAACCATCATAGAAAACGGTATTGGAACGATCGGCAAAATCAAGATAATAAAAGCCCTAGCCGAAGAAAATAAAATGGTAACTATTTATGTTCTCCATAAAAGAACCGGATTAAAGAGAGAAGATATCAAACGAAATCTAAAAGATTTGCTAAGTATTGATTGGATAAAGGAAAAAAAAATGGCAAATACGATGTATCATCTTAATAAAGACAACGAATATGTGAACTCCATCCTTGGTTTTTTTGCTAACGTGGGTTATATTGGACAAGCTTGAAATTATTTTCTAGGTGCACATGATCTGGAAAGTTATATCCTTGCTGCTGGTTTTGGACTCATTTGCTCAAATTACTAGATATTCTGAAAACGATTAAAAAGGTGAGAAAATAAAGTCTAATGTGCGGTATAGACAAAGCAAGCACAGTAACAAATTTCCAAAGTTCATCTTTATTACTGGCGGAGTAATGTCAGGTCTTGGAAAAGGAATAGTTGCTTCTTCGGTTGCAAAGTTATTACAGCTAACCGGCTTAAGAGTAACCTGCACAAAAATTGATCCATATGTGAATTACGATGCAGGAACGATGAACCCAACTGCACATGGAGAGGTCTTTGTTACGGATGATGGGGGAGAGTGTGATATGGATATGGGAAACTATGAAAGATTTCTTAATACACCGATGACAAAATGGCATAATATTACTACTGGAAGGATCTATTCTGATGTAATAAAGGCTGAAAGAGAAGGCAAGTATCTGGGCCAATGTGTTCAGGTAATACCTCATGTAACTGACGTAATAAAGAATAGTTTAAAGAATCTAGCTAAAGGTTATGACGTTCTAGTTGTTGAATGTGGTGGTACGGTAGGTGATATAGAAAGTCTCCCATTCCTGGAATCTTTTAGACAGATGGAATTAGAAGAAGGCGATACAGAAACTCTATTCATACATGTAACATTAGCACCAATCTTGGATGTGGTAGGAGAACAGAAAACAAAACCCACACAGCACAGCGTTCAGGAGCTCCGAAGGATTGGGATTCATCCATATATTCTAGCAGTCAGATGCCAAAAGCCACTGAACAGAGAAGCAAGACATAAGATTTCGATGTTTGCTAGCATTAGAGAGCAATGTGTTATTTCATGTCATGATTGTTCTTCGATTTACGATGTCCCAGAAATATTAAAAGACCAAGGAATAATTAATGTAATCTCTGACAAGCTCGATCTAAAAAACCGTAACATAAGATGGGCTGAATGGAAAAAGGTAACAAAATCTTTCTTTAACTTTTCAGGAAATGTAAACATTGGTATTGTTGGTAAATACGTAAATTTACCAGATAGCTATGTGAGTGTATATCAAGCGTTGCTACATTCATCAGCAAAACTGGGCAAGAAATTAAGTGTTGAATGGATTGATTCTGAAAGGTTTGAGAATGGTAATAACGATGAAGTGAAATTCTTGAACAAGTTTGATGGAATTCTCGTTCCGGGAGGATTTGGAGCAAGAGGAAGTGAAGGAATAATAAATTCAATTAATTATGCTAGACAAAAGGATATACCATTTTTAGGAATCTGTTTTGGATTTCAACTTTCGTTAATTGAATTTGCAAGAAATCAATGTGGGTTAGTCGATGCCAGTTCACAGGAATTTAACCCTAATGATAACGACTCATTGGTAAAATTCATGCCCGAACAGGAACATACTGTTAACCTTGGCGGTTCTATGAGACTTGGAAAACATGATATAATTATAATACCGCAGACATTGGCCAATAGCATATACCAGAACAAGAAAATTGAGCGAAGACACAGACATAGGTACGAATTTAATCAGGATTACAGACAAGTTATTGAAGAAAATGGCATGGTCTTGTCCGGTCATTCCGATAAAGGGAGAAGAATAGAAATTCTGGAATTTCCATCAAACAAGTTCTTTTTCGCTGTTCAATATCATTCGGAATTTAGCAGCATACCAGGCAGGCCGGAACAAGCATTTGAAGCATTCATAGCATCTTGTATCTAGGGTCAAAGTTTTAAGTTTAAGTCGTAAGTTTTTTGTCTGGCATCACGCAAAGATGTCTTCTTCCTGACGTACCCGCGTTGGATAAGATGACTCAAGGACAATCTTATTGTTCTCTCTGGTAGCATCGTTCTCTTGCTCAGATCCTTTTGGCTCAATTCGCCTTCATACTCTAGAGTTTTTAAGATCAGTTTAGCACTGGGTGGCATATCAAGCAAGTCTTCTGCCAATTTTACCTTTTTAGCGATAATATCCATAGGAGAATCCTTGATTAATCTCACAAATTTTGCTGGAAATTCATGTTTTTCGCATACAATATTTTTCCGAACAGCTACCCTTTTTCCTCCATCTAGGATTACCTCACACAGATATCTACAGAGTATATCCTCAATTTCCAACCTATCAGTATTAGGGACTATAAGAGGCCTGCGAGTATTGTCCATAGAATTAACTGGAACGACAACAAAAACTTGCGACCTTTGTAAAACCATTGGCCCCCCTGCAGACATACAATAAGCTGTCGACCCAATTGGCGTGGAAATGATTACACCATCACTGTTATCATGCCAGAGATCATTTCCATTAATCTTTAATATATATTCCATGAGAGTAGCACTTTTTCTTGGGAAAAGAGAAATATCATTTAAGACTGGTTCAACTTCTTTACCATCAACACTAACAGAAAGCCGGCATACATCGTCTATTTTGTAGTCACCTTTTTTTATTCTGCCTATAGATTTCTTTAAATCGCTCACGTTAATTTGTCCCAAAAATCCTGTTGAATCCGATTCATATATCCCCAGTACAGGTACAGAGAATTCTTTAATATAGTGTGAATAATCAAGTATCGCCCGATCTCCACCAGCAGTAATCACAATATCTACATTCGAAGTCGTCATTTTGTCGGATCTTTTTATTATCTCTGAATCAATATTTTCATCGTCTAATATTTTCTTGATTTTGCCTATTAGACTATCGTCCCTGGAGGTTAGACTTGAGATACCCACTTTCATTGTAACTATTAAAAGTCAACAGATACTCAAATTTAAACCTGATTTATGACTTGTGTCTAAATTATTTCAAAATTCATTGTATTGTAATAATATGAAGCGCTTTCTTCTATTGCGGATTTGGAGGGTATTTTTTTAATTCCAATCCCACTTGTTTGTAGTGCCGCAAATAACGCACCCACTGCAAAACAAAATGCCCAAATGGAATCTTTTTCTTTTACAATAGTGCATGCAAAAGAAGAGGCTATAATATCACCTAGTCCTGTTGAATCACGCGTATCCAATTTAGGTACGTTTAACCAATAGTGTCTTTCCTTTTCAAGGAGATGAATAATCTGATCCTCTGTGTGCAGTACATAATCGATTTCATAATGGGAGCGAATTTTTTTCATCCCTTCCGTACCTTGAAGACCGTTTGTAAAGCAGGAGATTTCCTGGCTATCTAGCTTTATTCCATTTACTTTATGGATGGGTATATCCATTTGTTTTCTTATAGATATTCTCCCGTCTGGGTCAACAGCTCTTGTGTAACCCTGTGGGTCCAACATTACAAACTGATTTCCTTCCATCTTTGTTGAAGATAAATATTGTAATATATCCAAAGGTACTTCATCAAAAACTGGACTAATTATCCAGCAATTTGCTTTTACATTTTTTATTTCTTCTATATCTAATGTGACACATTTTGACTCGAGAGTTAATTCACGATCAGTTTCAAAATTCTTCAATACAAATCTAGTTGTTGGAAGATCCGAGTAATGAGGATCATTAAATAAAATTCCCTGATTTTTCAGATAATCGAGATATTGTGGGTCAAGATCTTTTCCAAAATGAGTAAAGAGCATTGTATCAAATCCAAATTTCCTTGCAGTTATGCCACAATAAGCTGCAGGTCCACCTAAGCTCTTAGTTGACTTTAGATCTCTCGACACAATCTCGTCTACGACTATGTTGGATAGTATAGCAGCCTTCATTGCTGAATATCATCACTAAATCTATTGCTTTGATAAATGTTGACATAAGCAGCATCAGAAGATTTAAAAGAAGAAGAGATAGTAATTGTATAATGCCGAAGAAAAGAACAAGCAGGGGACGAACAAAAGGTGGCAAAGGAAGTTCAGGAACAGTTCATTGTAGCCAGTGCGGGGCCATGGTACCAAGAGATAAGGCAAAAAAAGTTACTGGCAGAATTACATTAGTAGAACCCACTTTGGCAAAAGAATTAAGAGCGCAAGGAGCATATATTGCACCGGTTACGGATGTCAAATTTTATTGCGTTTCCTGTGCTGTGCATAGAGGAATAGTAAAAGTAAGATCGGAAATGGAACGTAGAAGGACAGGAAGGCTCGGATAAGATATTTTATACCGTTATATCCTTTTTAGAACATACCTAAATCTCTGAAGAAAAGAGAAACCTGAGATCAAGATAATAATTATAACTCCCCATTGAATTGATTCTGAAATTGGAATAAAGCCGCAAATTGATAAGATTAGCAATCTTTCAGCTCTTTCCCCTATTCCTACACCTTCTAGCTCTATACCAAGTGATTCCGCTCTAGCTCGGAGATAACTAACTAATATAGAAGTCGATAAAGCAATCATTACTAAAATCGGATTCGATAAACCACCGATTGCTATCCCTATGAAAATTAGGGCCTCAGAAACTTTGTCAAAATTAGAATCCAGAAATGCACCTTTGGTGGTAGATTTCTTCATTACGCGAGCTACACTTCCATCTACTATGTCAAAAAAACCAGAAATCAAGAGAAGGATACTTGCAAATATTTGTGAGGGAAACTCTATACCTTGTTGGTTCAAAAAATTTGTAAGACCAAAGAATATGCTCGACAGGATTGCAAAGGCAAATCCAATTATACTCCAGAAGGTTGGAGATAAACCCAGCGAACCGAAATTATTACCTATTAGCGTTGTAATAGGAATTAATTTTTCTCTGAACCTATTAAGCAAGTATTATCTTATTATTTATACATCTAACAAATATTCTTTTTTATCCCAATATTGCTTACAATAATTCAAATTGTGGATTCGACTGCTGTAACTTAGGGTTGAATTTAATGAATAATGGTTTGGTTAGTTTCGTTCAAGGATTACGGATTGGTTACAATTCTTCCGAACCACAGTCAACAGTTTTTTCAAATGGTAATTTTGGCAATTTTGGCTGTTGTAGGTTTTCTACTAATTTCCAGTTGTTTGCTAAATGTACTGCATCAATCTCACATTTGGTAATGATCTTATTTTGATAGTTGACTATTGGGTTCATTAGATCATGAAAGTTTGAATGCCCTAGTCCAAGAACATGTCCTATTTCATGTTTTAATACAAGATCTATAGTATCTTCCTCTATCTGTTCTTCGTTGAAATTTACAGATATTCTTATTTTTACCCTTTTTATGAAACCTTCGTCATCCAGAACGTTAGTAGTTTGACCGACAGTTTGTTCTCCCTTATGTTCAAAGTAGATTAAAACGTCAGCAGTTGATGCATCTTGAACCTCTAAAAATTTGACATTTTCTAACTTTGAAGCCCATTGGTCAAACGAATTCTTTACGAAGCTGTTCATCTTGAAAATCTCTTTGTTATACGTATGAAATGTCAATACGCCATCATTCAGGTTATCACCCCAAGTACAGCATATTTGCAAAATATTCTCATCTTCTAGTGTCAAATCTTTGAATTCAGAAAAGGATTCTGGATAAGACACAATTGCAATTACCATTATTACGCTTAGTCGTATATTCATGTTGTCTGCTTTTTTCAAATATATGAATCAGTCTTATTCTGCAATCAGTGCATATTATAGTGGTTGACTTACATGACTGAAATCGATTCTAGGCGTAGTTACCCTTTATAGATGATCTAGCACCGCACGCCTCACATACTAGGAAGCCCAGTTTTTTTGCTTTTTCTGTTCTTGTGTCTGGACTTTGACATACGGGACATATGACATAGTCCTTTACGTACCTTTCCATCAGCGCTCCAAAAGACGAAGGTTCCTTTCGACCTAGAAAAATAACCCTTTCACCGGCAATATAACCTGCAGATGCAAGTTCTTTATTCAAATAAAGTAATAGCTTTTCTGGCTCTCTCCTTAATGCTTTAGGAAATTCCATAAAATTTCTAAAAATTGTTCGTTGCCCTACCCAAATGATTTGAGGTTTAGGAATCTCAAGTCTTGCTGAATCTTTCTTCGAAGCATTACCCAAATTTCCCTGTATCCTAGACAGGAGAGTTTCATACGATTTATCCGCATTGTGCATACCAAATGATATCATGAAGGCTTTAATGTTCTTTGTCATGAAGATGTCATGACGTCAGGATTAAATTACTTGGTCCATTCATTAAGCCATTGTAGAAATGGTACTATTGGATCATCGTAAGTCAATTTGGCTGAATTCTTGACATTGAATCCGAGCATTAGCATTCGTCCCTCTAATTGTTCTGCTAAATCCGAAGGAAGATCTGTACCTCTGAGAGGATTGAATAGCTTAAAAAAGTAATCTTGTTTGTAGTACGCCAAATGCCATGCGTAACACTCTGAAAGAATTGTAGGGTCTCTTGATATTCTTTTAGTTATATCAAAATTTATCTTCTTATTGCTATTATTGTTATTTGAATCAATCAAGATTTGCATTGATCTCTTGTTGAAATTTTCTCTCAGAGATTCTTGGTTCATATGTATGGGATTATTTGCATAAATTCTAACTTGCCTCGCAACTTGCTCCATCGTTTTTCTCGCTATATCTTTAACATTTGTAATTTCTAATTCACCGTTTACTTTGTGATCTTTACCAAAGATGTAAAAAGAAGCAATTATCTCTTCTCTTTGGGTGAACGGCAAGTTGCTCTTACCGTTTATGAAGTTTAAAACTCTATTCGAAAAATCTCTGGGTATAAAGATTCCCATATATGAATCAGAAATAATCAACTTTCGCATTCATCAATGGTTGGTGGGATAATAAAAATTAACAAAAACTAATAAAAATATAGTTTTTGGAAAAAATGAGGTAAGATTAACTAGTGTGCATGTGGTGGTGGAGCACTACCCTTTGACAGAGCTTCATTGAAAGTTCCTGAAGCCTTTTCATGGAATTCGAGTGAAGACTGATCTACTTTTACAGCTTGGGGCGGACAAACCGATACACAGGCCATACACCAAATGCAATCATGTTCACGAATTGCATCTGCCTTGTCGGTATAATCTTTACGTTCTTCTTTGACCGTGCTACCTGTTCCCTTCCATGTTTGATTTTTTGCCTCTTTAGCAGGAACGTCATGTTCTGTTCTATACCACTGGAATACCTGTACTGGACATGCTTCGATACAAGCACCATCGGCAACACATGAATCCCAATCGACTGCTACCATAGTACCACTTACACCAAGTGGCTCTATTTGTTCACCTCTTGCTGCGTAGGCAGCCTTTACTTCTTCGTTTTCTGCAGCTTCTTGTAGTTTTCCTGGTCCCCACATAAAATGGAAATGTTCACCATCATCAAGTTGTATCTTACCAGTGACTTCATGATTTTTTGGAAAGTCTGGATCTATGGGCATGTTTATCGTTTTAATCTTTGTCTGAATATTATATAAACCATATGTGAATTGTCGACCCAATTGATAGTATCTATTGATATCTACTGGTGACTTCTATGGCTATATCGCTTCTTCAACTTTGTTGGCCATAAAATCTAGGTCCTTTTCTGTAACTGAAGGATGTACGGGTAGCGAAAGAACACTTTTTGAAGCCCATTCTGTTATCTCGAGCTCTCCATTATGAAATTTTGAGTAGAATGGTGTTTGATGGACTGGTGGATCATAATAGATAGTTGCCCCGATTCCACTCTCATTTAGGAATTTTTTTACCTTGTCTCGAGAATTATTTAACGCCACAGTATAGAGATACCAATTGTACTTAGTTCTCTGATTTTCGTGCGGCAGAACAATATTTTTATTCTTAATTTTATCGCTTAACAGCTGCCCTAGTTTTCTTGCGTTACTGGTTCTCTTGTCCAACATGGGTTGAAACTTTTTCATCTGAGTTTTTGCAATAGCTGCCGAAATTTCTGGTAATCTCATATTGAAACCTATTATCCGTGTATCATACCCACTCACCATTCCATGATTTCGAATCATTCGCAGCTTTTCTGCAAATTCATCGCTATTGGTAGTAATTGCACCGCCTTCGCCTGAGGTCAAGACTTTTGACGCATACATGCTAAAACACCCCATTTGACCTATTGTACCTGTCTGGTTTCCATCGAACGTAGATCCTAATGATTGACAGGCATCTTCGATAACCATCAATGAATGTTTATTTGCTATCTCCAGAATTTCATCCATCTTTGCAGGATGTCCGTATAGGTGAACTGGGATTATTGCCCTTGTTTTTTTGGTAATCTTGCCTTGTAAATCCTGAGGATTCATTGTATAGGTATCTTTCTCGATATCCACAAAGACCGGTTTGGCCCCTGTACATGCGACTGAATTTGCAGTTGCAACAAATGTAAATGAAGGGATCAATATTTCGTCTGCTTCTTTGATTCCTGCAGCAAGAATTGAAGCGTGCAAGGCGGCAGTGCCAGAATTTACTGCGATCGCATGTTTGATATGCAAGAAATTAGCCAACAACCCTTCAAAATCCTGAACTCTTTTACCGCCAGAATTAGAGGCAGAGGTTAAATTTCCCTCATCCAGTACCTTGAGAATCTCTTGTCTTTCATCATCATTTATTTGTGGTTTATTTATTGGTATCATAAGTGATTCACTTGACTAATAATTTCCTATTATACAAAATAATAATGCCATTTATAATTACAACGTCCCACTTTGCTTATTGACAGCATTTAAACAAATAAAAATAAGAAATATTCCAAGAAATTCAAGCAGATGTGGCAGAGTGGTCTTCTTAGATTTAAGAACACAATAATGCGTCGGCCTTGAGTCAGGCCGAAAGAAAGCCGATTCGCCTTCGGGCGAGCAGGAGTTCAAATCTCCTCATCTGCGCCATATTCTACCTGAAATCTCTAGCATTTACTTAATGAGATTGACTAGATTGGAAAATTAAATAGAATTATAAAAAATCACATGTAATCCAGCATATGGAAAGAAGACAGCTAATTCGACTTGTTATCCCTTCGGCACTTGTTATTATTGTTAGCATTGTGACCATGAAATTTTCCCCTTCTGAAACCTTGGTGCCATTACCTTCTCCAGTATCAAATACGGGCAACTTAACAAACTCAAAGGGAGTAGAAATTACTGCACAAGGATTGCAAGCTCCAAGGGCTATCGATATTTCTATGGACGGGAGAATTTTCATTACAGAAAAACGTGGAAGTATTAGAGTTGTTGAAAATGGTACCCTCTTAGCAGAGCCATTAGGCGACATAAAGGTCGAAAACATAGGGGATGGCGGTTTACTGGGTCTCACACTGCATCCGAATTTTACGCAGAATCACATGTTCTATGTATATTACACATACTCAAATAACACTGGATTATTCAACAGAGTTTTGATGCTCCAAGAAAGCAACAATAGAATAATTGATTCAAAGACAATAGTGGACGGTATTCCGGGGAGTGAATATCGTGATGGTGGCCGCATTAAATTTGGGCCAGACGGAAAACTTTATGTGTCAACCGGAGATGCCTCAATTCCAGAACTTTCTCAGGACTTGAATTCTCTGGCAGGAAAAATTCTTCGTGTTAATGAAGATGGAACTATTCCGGCTGATAATCCATTTTCAAATTCAAGCGTGTATGCATATGGTTTTAGGAATTCGCAAGGATTAGCATGGGATATAGAAAGTGGCGAGCTATATGCTTCTGATCAGGGAGCAGCTGGCAATGATGAAATAAATTTGGTGTTACCAGGTAAGAATTATGGTTGGCCCAACGAAGAATGCAATAGTAACGGTGAGAATACTGCATCGTTGCTTTGTTTTAATCCATCTTTAGAACCTTCTGGAATTACCTTTGTAATTTCAGACAAGCTGGGATATGCGAATCATCTGCTCGTCGCTACTCTAAAGGGATCCCATTTAAGAGAAATTAACTTTGAAACAGGTAGTCAGAATACCATCCTTGTTGGCTATGGTCGTATAGTGGATGTTGTCGAGTCTGGAGATGGATCAATCTTTGTTCTTACCAGTAATACCGATGGGAGGGCGTTACCGCAACAAGGCGATGACAAAATATTAAGGCTTACGAGATCATAGTAGTCGTACCAATGAATACAGAAAAGAAATTTTATGAGATGAGTCTTGATGAAAGATTATCATTATTAGCATCAAAAAGCAATCTCACAAAAAATGGAATTTCGGCTGTTATTAATCAGCCATTATCTTTTGATAAAATTGACGGGATGGTAGAAAATGCAGTAGGAAGTTTTCCACTACCTCTCGGAATAGCAACGAATTTTGTAATAAATGGAAAAGAATATCTTGTTCCCATGGCAATTGAAGAACCATCCGTTATTGCAGCTGCCAGTCATGCAGCAAAACTAGCCAAGTCTAGAGGGGGATTCAAGGCATCGGCTGAAAGCTCCATAATGAGGGGCCAGATTCAGGTAACTAACCTGTTAGATATCAAAAAGGCCATTCAAGTTATCTCAAAGAGCAAGGAATCTTTACTCAGGACGGTCAATTCGATTTCAAAAAACGTAAAGGCACTGGATCTGAAAACAAGAATAGTTGAAAATGAAATTGATGGAACAAAGATGCTTGCGACAGAACTATATGTTGATTGTAAGGATTCAATGGGTGCCAATACGATAAATTCGATGTGCGAACTGTTGGGCCCTGAAATAGAGCAAAAGACTAGTGGTAAGGTTATTCTGAAAATACTTTCTAATTATGCGACAGAGAGAATTGCAACCAGTAAAGCCACCTTCAAAAAGGAAGAACTTGGAGGCAATGACATAGTTGACAGGATTCTTTCTGCTTTTGCATTTGCATTCTCTGATACGTACAGGGCCGTAACCCATAACAAAGGCATTATGAATGGAATAGATGCAGTGTCTATTGCAACAGGTCAAGATTTTCGTGCAATTGAGGCCTCCGCTCATGCTTATGCATCAAGAGATGGAAAATATCGATCACTTACCACTTTTGCAAAGTCATCTAATGGCGATCTAATAGGGAGAATAGAAATTCCTTTGTCTGTTGGCATAGTAGGTGGGATATCGACCGTGCATCCTGTAGCTAAAATGGGTTTGAAAATTTTGGGAGTAAAATCAGCAAGTGAATTGGCTTGTGTAATAGCATCTGCTGGATTAGCACAAAATTTGGCAGCAATTAGGGCATTGTCTACAGAAGGAATTCAAAAGGGCCATATGAAATTACACGCAAAGAATATCGCTGTTGCAGCAGGAGCCACTGGCAAATTAGTTGATATTGTATCTGAAACAATGTATAAACAATCAAAGATAAGTTTGGATATTGCTAGACGAATTCTGCAGGATTTACATCAGGCAAGGGACAGTTCATCCTAGAACATTTTATAAATAATTTTGAACAATTATTCATAACAAAATATCTTAATAATTATCAGAAAAAAACCATACAAATAAATTTTTCAATAGAAATATATCCCATTAAAAAGATCCTTTTGATATCAGATGGCAACAGTAAAATTTGCGATACCAAAAGGCAGTATCGAAGATGCAACCTTTAAGATCCTTGAAGAGGCATGGCAAACTGTTAGAGGTCGTGGAAGAACCTATAGAGTTAAGCTAAGCGATCCTGAAATTGAAGTAAAAATCTTGAGACCTCAAGAGATCCCTACATATGTACAAGAGGGATTTTATGATATAGGAATTACTGGTAAAGATTGGATTGTTGAGGCAAGTGCGGATGTTAAGATTTTATTGGATCTAGAATATGGTGAAGTTAATCAAATCGTAGCGATCCCAGAAAATTTTGAGTACAACAACTTGACTGAGTTGATAGAAGGTTTCGCAAAACAGAAACGAACGTTGAGAATTTCATCCGAATATCTGACTACTACTTCGGCTCGCATACGTTCTAATAAATCATATCAAAAATATTATGGGGATATCCGACCGATGATTATTACACCATGGATGAGGATAGGTGAAAATAAAATGGTTGAAATCTTTCTATCCTTTGGCGCCACTGAGGCCAAACCCCCCGAAGATGTTGATGCTATTTGTGATATTACAGAAACAGGCACTACACTCATTCAGAACAACCTAAAGCTTATTGAGACCCTGGGTCATTCGAGTGCTCAATTAATTGCAAACAAAAATTCTTTAGAAGACAAAATAAAGTCTGAAAAAATTGCGGACATACTGGCCCTTATCAAGGGAGTTGTGGAGGCAAGGAAGAAACTTCACATTTTTGTAAATGTGAAAGAAGAGAACCTGCAGAAATTGTTGGACAGTTTACCAGCCCTTAAAAGACCCACAATAAGCAAATTAAGTGAAGAAGGCTGGTTTGGTGTCAATACGGTGATAGATAAAAACGAATTCATAAAGATTGTTCCTAAGTTAAGAGAGATAGCTCAAGGACTTGTTGTGATGCAGCCAAAACAAATACTCCCATTAGAGGAGTTAAAACAGGTCATGAATCAGTGATAAAAAAAATAAGAGTAGGGAACGTAGTCAAAGAAGCAAATATAATTCGTGGTTCAAACCGTATTCCTCAGAAGAGTGTTATTGTTGAAAAGATAATTAAGGATGTTATAAAATTTGGGGACAACGCATTAATAAAATATACTAAAAAATATGATAACGTAAAAATCGATTCTATTCTTGTTGATAAAGCCGAATTGAGAAAAGCTTACAAGGAGGTAACTACGAATCAATTGAATTCTCTTAAGAAAAGCAAAAAACTTCTTGAAAGAAGTGAAAAAATGCTTCTAGAACGATTGACAGGAATCATATTATCACAAGATGGAGTAAGAATTGAGAAAGTTCTCAAACCAATAGACAGTGTTGGTTGTTATGTCCCAGGAGGACGAGCAAGGTATCCAAGCACGTTGATGATGTGTGTGGTTCCTGCAATAATTGCAGGTGTAAATAGGATATGTGTAGTAAGTCCTCCGATGAAAGATGGTAGAATTGATCCTGTCACACTTGTGGCTGCCGATATCTGCGATATAGACGAAGTCTATAGGGTTGGTGGTGCCCAAGCAGTAGCAGCTCTTGCATATGGGACTAAAACAATAAGCAAGGTTGATAAAATCGTTGGACCCGGGGGCCTATTTGTTAACATTGCAAAATTTCTTGTTAGCAATAAGATTGCCATTGATATGATAGCAGGTCCAACCGAACTTTTAATTTATGCAGATTCGAAATCTGATCCCAATTTTGTAGTCAAGGATTTGATATCTCAGGCAGAACACAGTACGGATACCATTTGTGGTGTCGTTACTACTTCAGAGTCTTTGGCTTCAAAATTAGAGAGTGAAATTACAAAGACATTGAATAGTTCCCTACCAAGATTGGAAATTGTATCAAGGAGTTTAAAGAAGAATGGCTTCATTGCACTATGTAAAAACTATGAGGATGTGATATCATTTATTAACGAATTAGCCCCAGAACATCTTGAAGTCTTATCGGAAAACTCTATTAAAATATCTTCTAAGGTAAAAACTGCAGGTATTGTCTTACTGGGCAAGTATAGTCCCTCATCTGCAAGCGATTATTGTCTTGGATCAAATCACGTGTTACCCACTACAGAAGTTGGCAAATCAAAGTCTTCATTATCTGTACTTGACTTTGTAAAATTAGTTAATCACATTACAGTAACAAGAATTGGACTTCAATCGGTTCAAAAATACATAAAGGAATTGGCTTTTGCTGAAGGTTTACCAAATCATTATTATGCAGTACAAGAGAGGTTCAGAAATTGACAGATTGGTTAATAAAAGAAATGAAGAAAATTTCTACGATTGAAAAATATGCAATACCCTCTGAAAGTAATTATTTTAAATTGGACGCAAATGAAAATCTTGTTTTAGAGAAGGATTTTCTCACCAAGATTTCACTAGAGAGTTTAAAAAAAATTGATCTGAGGAAATATCCCATTGATCTTTACGAACGACTATACAAAAAGCTGTCTCATTATCTGAAAATAAGTGAAAAGTCACTAGTGTTGGGTAGCGGTTCTGATCAAATTATAGACTTGCTTTTGACATTGATTGGAAGAGGTAGGAGATTAACATCGATATACCCTACTTTTTCCTACTTTAAGACAAGATGCCAGTTTCATGGAGTAGCGTTTTCTGAAATAATGTTATCATCAATTGATAACACTCTTGATATAGAGAAATTTATTATCGATGCAAAAAAATCTCATGTCATATATTTGTGTTCTCCAAACAATCCTACGGGAAACCAATTTGAGAAATCTAAAATTTTTGATATTTTGAGTTCCTTGAAAAATAATCTGGTAATTATGGATGAAGCATATGTAGAATTTGCAAAATATTCCTTAATTAAATATGTGAAGGAATATCCAAATCTAGTAATTCTTCGTACATTTTCAAAGGCATTGGGGTTGGCAGGTGCAAGGGTAGGATATATGGTGGCAAACGACGAGCTTGCAGATTTATTTAGAAATAGGATTCAGTTACCATATGCAGTAAATAGCCTCTCTCTTGCTATTGCAATTTCACTTATCTCTAGTCCTAGAAAAGTAGAAGAAAGTATATCACTAATAAAGCGTGAAAGAGAAAGGCTCTACCAAATGCTCTCAAAAATCAAAAACATAGATGTTTACAAGTCAGATGCAAACTTTCTTTTCATAAAATGTAACACAAAATATGGTAGAATCGTTGATGCACTAGATAATTCAAAAATAATAGTTAAGGCTTTAGGTAACATCAATAACTACGGAAACTGTATTAGAATGACAGTGGGTACAAAAAAAATAAAC
This sequence comes from Nitrososphaeraceae archaeon, assembly GCA_036280615.1. GTDB lineage: Archaea > Thermoproteota > Nitrososphaeria > Nitrososphaerales > Nitrososphaeraceae > TA-21. The sequence continues at coordinate 9,263 of DASUQJ010000118.1, read as the reverse complement.
GATAAAATATTGTCAATAATCAAAGATATTCAATAAAATCAAAGTAGATTTGATTAGAATGAATTCAAATGCATGTATTATTTTTGATATCGATGGTACGTTAATTGATACCAGAGAATCTTACAACAAGACAATAAAAAAAACAGTCCAATACCTCGTTAATTATATTAATCCTGCCAAAGGAAATATAGGCACACTAGTCAGTGATGAACTGATTTTCAAATTCCGTAAATCTGGAATGTTTAACAATGATACTGATACAAGCTATGCATTTATTCTGAGTATACTATTAGGACCGTCCAGGACTTCTGATTTACATTTTTTTATAGAAAATATAACAAGCAACGCAACTTCAAATGGAATAAAGTCTGTGGAAAATTATCTCGAAAGTTATTCGAAAAACCTTCTGATGCGGATTAAGAAAGTTTTAAAATATCCTGGAGATATTAACAGAAGTATATTAACTCGAGTCTTTGACGAGTACTTTTACGGTCCCCAATTGTTCAAAAAACAACACAGCTCAACTGCTAAATTTTATTCTGGCAAGCCGCTAATTGAAAATGACACACTTTTGGTTAAAAATTCAACTATGAAGAAACTATCGAATATTTTTGATAAAAGGATAGGAATTGTTTCTGGCAGGAGTAGAATAGCTGCTGAGTATTCCATGAAGTCAATCTTTAAGTTTTTTGACATAGATGGGTCAGTTTATTTAGAAGACGAAAAAAGAGAAATGGGTAAACCGGACCCTTCGGCTCTGATAAAATCTGTAAAAATTTTTGGAGTCACCAATGCTTTTTATGTTGGAGACTCTGCAGAGGATTTGTTGATGGTACAGAGAGCAAGAAAAATATCCAATCTGGACATTAAATTAATTGGAATATGTGCCTCTAATGCAAGATCGAATCAAATAAGGAACCTATTCAGGAAAAATGGAACTTCTTTAATCGTCAAAAACGTTAACGAATTACCGAACATATTAAATAAAGTTAGGACCCAATTTTAGATACCAATTGTCAGATACCGATAAGGTTAGGACTGCGACGCTGAACAGAAGTACATCTGAAACAACAATAAAGCTAAATGTTAATCTCGATGGCGAGGGTAAAGCACAGATCACCACTGGATTGAAATTTCTAGATCACCTCATAATAACATTTTGCAAATACAGCCTTGTCGATATTGAAGCTGAGGTTAAATCCCATGATTCGATTTTACATCATTTGATAGAAGATATTGCTATTTGTATAGGTCAGGGATTGGATAAGGCATTGGGTAATAGAGCCAGAATTATGAGATTTGGATATGCTATTGTTCCTATGGATGATTCGAGAAGCAATTCAGCAATTGATCTGGTTAAGAGACAATTCTCTAAATTTGAATTAAAGTTAGAAAGGAATGAAGTGGAAGGCATTGTAAAGGAGGATATTGAACACTTTTTTAGATCTTTACTGCAAAATCTTGTTGCCTGTACACACATACTGGTAGAATATGGAGAAGATGATCATCATAAACTAGAGTCTGCCATGAAGAGCTTCGCTATTGCGTTTAGAAATGCTGCAGCAATTGACCAAAGGAGAAAAGGATTGCCTAGTACTAAAGACATGATGTAAATGACTGAGATAGCTATTTTTGATTTTGGAGCAGGTAATCTATTTAATTTGCACCAATCCCTCCTTAGAAATGGTGCGCATACCGTAGATATCATAAGGACTCTAAATGAATTGGAAAATTATGATGGATTGGTTTTACCAGGAGTCGGTAACTTTGATAGCGCTATTAGTTCTATACAAAAAGATTCAATATCACTAAATGCCGCAGTCGAAAGTGGAATGCCAATACTTGGTATTTGTCTTGGTCTTGAAATGTTATTCAATAAAAGCGAAGAGGGAATTCTTGATGGGCTTAAAGTATTAGATGGCGATGTTTTAATGCTTCCAAAAACAAAAGTCAAAGTTCCTCACATAGGTTGGAATAATTTAAGAATTGTTAAAACAGAATGTAACTTGCTGAAAGGGATTCCGCAAGATTCTTGGGTTTATTTTGTTCATTCGTATCATATCGAACCCAAAGATGAAAATCTAATTGCGGCAGTAACAGATTATGGTTCGAAGTTGCCTGTTGTAATAGAACGCTCAAATCTTTTTGGTACCCAATTCCACCCTGAAAAATCGGGAAAAATTGGAGCCCAAATTATGAAAAATTTTGTCAATATTTGTGAAAAAAACGAATGAAGGTACTAGCGGCAATAGACATAATGAATGGGGATGTAGTAAGGTTAACGAAAGGAGACCAATCAACCAAAAAAGTATATAGCAATGATCCCATTCAGGTTGCAAAAAAATGGGCAAAGGAGGGAGCAGACATGTTACATGTAGTTGATCTTGATGCTGCACTCGGTAATGAAAGTAGTAATCTTTCAATAATTTCAGAAATATTAGATTCTGTGAATATACCAATTCAGATTGGAGGTGGTATTCGCAATACTGCAATTTTTGAAAAGATTGTTAAAATGGGATTTTCAAAAATTGTGGTTGGTACTATGGCCTATCGCAATGTAAATGAATTGCGTTTACTCAGTAGAAATTATGGTGACAAGATTGTCATTTCACTTGACGAAATAAATGGAAAGGTAATGATCGAAGGTTGGAAATCCTCATCGAATTATAAAGTTGAGGATGCAATAAACAAGTTCAATAAGCTTGGAATTAGTAATTTTCTCCTGACAAGTATTATTAAAGATGGAACTCTTTTAGGCCCAGACATTGTTACTTTAAATAGCATTAATAGAGATCGAAAATCAAAGATAATAGCTAGTGGAGGAATTTCAAGTTTGGTAGATGTGTTAAGAGTTCGATCAATTGGATGCGATAGTGTTATTCTTGGTAAGGCATTATATGAAGAAAGATTGGATATAAAAAAGGTGAAAGCGATAGCATAATGCCTTTATCAAAGAGAATCATCCCATGTCTCGATGTCGATAATGGAAGAGTGGTTAAAGGAATCAAATTTCGAGGAGTAAAGGATGCGGGAGACCCAGTTGAATTAGCTAAAAAATACAGCGACCAAGGAGCTGATGAACTTGTCTTCCTTGACATTACAGCTTCAAAACAGGACCGTGAAATAATGAAGAGCATGGTTAGAAAAGTAGCTAGTGTGATAGACATACCTTTCACGGTGGGAGGTGGAATTAAAACGCTTTCAGACGCACGAGAGATTCTGCTTAATGGAGCAGACAAAGTTTCCATTAATACTGCTTCGGTCAAAAACCCTGAATTGGTAACAGATCTCATGAGAATTTTTGGGAGACAATGCGTTGTAGTTGCGATTGATGTCAAGAGAAATTATGATGTTGACGAAAAGCATACAGTAATGCATGGACCTGATAAGGATTTTTATTTTGAAGTTATGATATATGGTGGATCCAAAGGCACAGGTATTGATGCTATCCAATGGGCAAAAAGAGTAGAAGAGCTTGGTGCCGGCGAAATACTATTGACAAGCATAGATGCAGATGGTACTAAAAATGGATACGATATTGAATTAACAAATACTATATGCAGTAATGTGAGAATACCTGTTATTGCCTCAGGCGGTTGTGGCTCTTCAGATCACATGGTTGAAGCATTTAAGAAAACTGATGTGGATGCTGTTCTGGCAGCTTCAATTTTTCATTATGATAAATTGACACTTGATAAGGTTAAGAGATATTTGGCTGATAAGGGAATTAAGACCAGATTATAGCAATAAAAGATTATTCAGTTTATTTGAATTATGTATAGAACAAGGGTAACAAAAAAATAGACGATATCACCGCAATGCGAGTGCAAAAATAAATATGCCTGCAATCATTTCTACGGTCAAGAAATAATCCTTAATTTTCTTTATCCTGCTAGCTTTTACTTTCCTGAATCCTCTTATAATATGTTGATCACGTATAGTAACAAGTGCATACAATCTGGTCAGCGCCATCAAGAAACTTATTCCTAGATATACTGGAAGAATAAAAAAATCCATTGGATTGCGCCTTAAATGTGGAAAAATTTTGATTGTCCTTCCAACTAGCCACAAAATAATAATTGAAATGGCTAATCCCCAATGGTTTTCAATAATAGCAATGGAGAGAAAGACTGGACCTAATAATAGCGTAAACACCGAAATAAAACGATCTATCATGGAAAATGCAAGGTAAGGACATTTCCATACCCATCCACTCCATAAACTCTGGAAATCAGAGTTATGACTATTCCTTGCCCACCTAATTCGTTGTCTAATAAACTGGTCAAAACCTGGAGAAGCAGATGAATATATTACTGCAGAACTCTGGTAGTACGTCTTCCATCCTTCTTGTTGAACAAGTCTTGTAAAGCATTTATCTTCGCCGGACTCTTTTTTTCTACCAAGTATAAATTCATTTAGAAAGAGATTGATCTTGGGTAATAGAATTTCCCTTCGATATAGTGCAGTTTTTCCGCTCAAACAGGAAAGAGCTTTTCCTCCTGCTGTCTGTGCTGGCATATCGAGATAGTTTCGCATGTCCCAAAAGATATCAGTCATCTTTTGCCAGATTGTTCTTGTTTCAATAGGATGAAATCTAGGAGTGACCCCTCCAATTTTTGGATCAACCTGCAATGGTCGCAATGCATTTTCCAAGAAATTTGAATCCCACATTGTATCACTGTCTGTTAAAGCAAGAATCTGCCCTTTTGATTCTAATATACCATCAGCCAGCGCGGCTCTCTTACCAGGTTTTGAAGTCACTATCAGCTTAAGATTACTCTTGCCTTGTTGAAATTCCTTGAATTCAGCTACGCATCCTGTATCAGATTTATCAATAATTGTAATTATCTCTGCAGGCTTATTTTTCCACCATGATTCCAAAGATCGCCTAAAAATTTTCCGGTCTTCATTGTAAACAGGTATAATTACCGACACGGTAGGAGCGTCTGTGGCTTTTGAAATACGATTGCTTGATTCTGGTGTTATCGGATAATAAAAAGTTGCAACTATTTTCTTGATGAACCATACTGTCCACCTCCAAATGCCGATTATCCCCAGAGGGATAATCAGCCAGTAATCGTATAATGAACTGGGAATGAAATTTCTAGATATATAATTTTGGAGGCCGCTGAATTGGTAAAGGATATCATTTATGTCGAACCAAAATGGTGACATAACAAGTGAAACTACAAATCCAATAAGTATTAGGTCAAAAATGATGTTGCCGAATATTCCGACGTGCTTTTGAAGCGCTTGGTGCCTGTAAGAGTTCACTGGTTAATCTCCATTTCCATATTATTTATTAGTAACTTTTATTACGAGATAGAAGTTAATGACGTAAGATGGTTATTGTTAATTCTTACTATATTTCTTACTTGAAAATGAAAAGGAATTATATAAATATGATTAATTATAACCCCCCTATAATAAAGAGGGATTTTGCACGAGTAAGATAAGTATTATTGGTTCGGGCGTAGTAGGCAGCGCAACGGGCCAGGGATTTCACAAGCTAGGTCATGAAGTAATTTTTTATGACATTTCAAAGGAAAAGCTCAGAACTTTAAAGAATAATGGTTACAAGGTAGCAGATGATCTTGGTGATGCCTTATCACAAACAGATATTTCATTTGTATGTGTGAATACTCCGACTCATAATTCCCAACAAGATCTTTCCCAAATACTTTCTGCACTGTATCAACTTGCAAACTATCTGAATTCCTCCGATAAACGTCATTTGCTGGTTTTCAGGAGCACAATGTTACCTGGAACTATGCGCAGCGTAGTGCTGAACTATCTCGAAAAGAACTGCACTAAAAGAAGGGGAATTGACTATGAGATTGCCTACAATCCAGAATTTCTAAGACAAATTTCTGCATTGGATGATTTCTTCAGTCCAGACCGAGCAATAATAGGAGAGGAAAGTGATAATGAAATATCAAAATTGTTAGTCGACTTGTACAAGCCTTTGACAAAAAATATAATCACTACATCATTTGAGGCTGCAGAGCTTATCAAGTATGCATCAAATTGCTTTTTGTCATTAAAGATTTCATTCTTTAACGAAATAGGTCTGATATGCAAACACTTGGGGATAGATGACAAGGTAGTAAGTTTAGGTGTATCTTTGGATAAAAGAATCGGCAAATATGGCACCGAATTTGGAAGACCATTTGACGGAATGTGTCTGCCTAAAGACACTCAGGCATTAGCTTCATTCATAAAACAAAACAGGATTGAACCTGACCTGCTTGAAATTGTATTAAATATTAACAAGAAAATTGAAGACCTGACAACAACAAGACAACTAGTTCCGGGTGCAAGAGAAGCTCGTTCTTAAACCCGAAAATTTTCTCTTCAATAATTTATATTGGGAGTTAAATTTTTATCTCAGTAATGAAATTGTCTGTTCTTGGGATTTCATTTGTTTTTTTATTAGTTCTAAATATTTCACTAATAACTAATTTAGGCAACGCGCAAGACGCAAAATCCCAACCACTTATTGGAGTAAACATGTTAGGTTACTATACCAGTTTACCCCAAACACGAGACTTCAAGAATCCTTTTCCTGATAACTACTATGATCAGAGTTTTAAGATAATTAAAGATGGAGGAATGAATCACGTGAGATACGTGTATTATTGGGAATCTTTTGTGAAGAATCCTGTAGCATTCATAAATGAACTGAAATTTGCCGCTACACTTGCAGACAAATATGGGTTAAAAATAATTTACGATAACCATCAGTTTCATACTTCATCATGGCTTAATCCTCAAAGAGGAACAGGATTCCCACACTTTTTTTTTCAAAATAATTCAGAATATGCCTACGGTAGTGGAGGAAGTCCTCAGTATCCATCAGCAGTTGCATGGTGGACTCACTGGTGGAATAGAGAGATTACCGATGCAAATGGTACTGATGGATGGAGCTTACAGTCTCAGTTCTTGAAAAAAATAGTCAGTACGGTTGACAGCCATCCCAGTACTGCTGGATATGAAATTTTGAGTGAACCGCAGGTACATGACGTGGACCAGTGGGATAAAGTTGGAAAATACAACACCTTTATGACAGATGAACTGAGAAATGTAACTAATAAAAATATAGTATTTAGCATGAGCATTCCTGTTGATCTTGAGAGTAACATTGGAGTAAATGCCACAAATCTAGCAAAAATGACACCTGTAAATAAAACAAATACTATATTCAAATTTAGTATTTATGGACTGCCATCTGCGGGTAGCTACCAAGAAGATAGATTGAATATGTTCTTAGCAACTGGCAACCTAACCGGAGTTCCAGTGTATATTGGAGAATGGAACAATGTAGCCAGGGATAAGGTAATAAACGAAGAAGGAGACTTTGTCTATGAAATAGACCCGGAGGCTAGTGATATCACCCCAGAAGATACCACAGCGATATTAAAGAAATTTAATGAAATAGATCCGTATGGGTGGGCTTTTTGGTATTGGAATTTTAGGCCTCATAGAGTGGAGAACTTTAATTTAGTGACAAGTGATGCCAATGGTAATCTCATCCCCACAAAATACTTTGATATCCTCAAAAATGCTGTGCAATCTGTAAAGTAGGGAAACAAATCTAAGTAACGCAGCTATCTAGTATCAGCGTTCAATGAGGATAAAGCCTCTTCTTGATGGTAACGTGAACTAAGATAAAGTTCCATAATTCCATCACAAAGTCAACTATCTCCACAAGGTTTAATTCATGTATAAATATCATTAATTATTGGACAAAGAAGATAATTGAATCTGCGACTACAGTTAAAAGGCGGTACCAAACAAATATCTTTAGTATTTATTCTTATTCCACTTATTCTTTCTGCTTACACTCATCTATGGAATCCTACAGGGTTTCCGTCGATACACGTGGATGAGGGTCATTACCTGAGAAAAGCAATTTCCACAGAAACTGGCCAAGGTCTTCAACCACAGGATAGATATCGAGCTCCTTATTTTGGCCAAATTTTCCTGGCCGGAATCTTTAGCATAATTGGTTATCCAAATCTCGACAGCCTTGGTGATAAAAATCCTGTTGAGCATTTGTATCTGGTTCCGCGTGTGATTATGGGAATTTTGGCTGTAGTTGATACCTATCTATTGTATAGAATTACAGAGTACAGATATGGCAGAAATGTTGCACTCATCGCCTCAATATTATTTGCAGTAATGCCATTTACTTGGATGACAAGGAGAATTTTTCTAGAGTCAATTCAGCTTCCCTTTATTTTGACATCAATACTGCTCATACTAAGTCTGTCTAGGGATAGCCAGCTGCAATCACAACAATTGGAACAAAAACAACAGCAGCTACCCCAGCATCAAGACGAGCAACAACTACAACAAAAACGGCAGCAACCATATCACTATGAATATACAAAGTTTACTTTGATTATATCTGGAATTTTTCTCGGCCTTGCTATATTCACCAAAATACCAGCTTTCACAATAATTCCGCTGGGGATGGTTATGACTTATGTAGTTACCAGAAAAAAGAAATACGTTATACTCTGGTTAATACCTGTTCTTTTAGTCCCGTTATTGTGGCCTATTCATGCAGCGCTAAGTGGAGACATGAACGATTGGATTGATGGCGTTCGTTACCAAGTCAACAGAGATAGACCCTTGATAAATACATTGAATACATTTTTCCAAGTAGACCCTGTGTTGTTTATACTTGGTTTGGGTGGTCTTGTTTATTCAGCAATAAAAAGGGACTATTTCGTTTTGCTTTGGGCAATTCCTGTTATTATATTCCTTCAGGGAATCGGTTATGTCTCTTCATTCCATATTTTGCTGTTGCTGCCTCCATTTTGTATAGCCGGCGCTACTATGATTGATAAAATCGGAAACAACATATCGAATATTAGAACGAGAAACATGCTTCCTTACATTAGGATAGCAGCTATCGGCATATTTGGCATCATCAGTAGTACCATGTTGATCACCCTCAATACTAATACAACTTATTATCAAGCACTTGCATTTGTCCTTTCAAATTTGCCGGATAATAATACAAATTCTACAAACATGAATCCTGCGGATAAAGTAACGCTGATTGGGAATCCTCAATATTTCTGGATTCCAGAATTTGTTTTTGACAAGATATTTGATGCGAAAAACTACTACAGCAAGACACCATTTAAGACAGACAAATACATGATGATAATTGATAGCGGATTTGTGAGAATTTTGAATGGAGATAATTCCTCCAGATTAAGCTTGGCTTACAATGCTACCCATAACTTAGC
>DASUQJ010000117.1:0-2966 GCA_036280615.1 Nitrososphaeraceae archaeon | reverse complement strand
TAGTAAATAATCAATTTTTGATGATAAGAGTTCAGCATCATATCTTTCTTTGAGGATTTCTTTCAGAGCTTTAAAGGATCTATTTATGATTGTTCTTGTAGCCCTTTCTATTCCCAGGCATTCGATACAGACTTGAATAGCCTCATTTATGAAATCTTTGTGAACTTCAACCTGGCGTAACTGGTTTAATTCATGTATGGGCATAGGTCTTGTTTGGGAGATTAAAATGATACCTTCAATGAGGGCGTATGCAGCTATTTTTAGGTTGAGTGAGGCATTTGATTCCGATTTAGTGTTACCATTTTTAGAGACATTAAAGAGCGAATCAACGACCCTCCGTCTTCCTGCTGCAATATACCAAGTTTTCCTGTCTATCTTTGGCGGATGTGGAGAAATGAACAGGGCGCTTGACTTTTCTATTTTTATCATGTTGAAAAGTGAAATGTCACTATGACCATATTTTTGATAGTTTGGAAAATGCAAAAATTCTATTGTGTTATCTCCAAGCTGTATTATTTTTTTATCGTAGCCGTTCTCGTTGCTTCCAAGAACAGCAATATCATATTCACAGCAATCATACGAAATATGAGAGCTATCAGCCCGACAACCTATAAGAGCTAGTTCCAAGTCACTGTTTTTGCTCAGGCAAACTTGAACTTCATCTGGTATCTTCATTTTCTTCATTTCTTCATTTTAGACCACAAAATAAAATGACACTAGCCTTAGCGAAGGTTTTCCAAATCTTCTTTATTCCTGAAATCATTAGGATTTAGTCGAAATCCGCTTACTGGTTCGTAAGGAATTTCACTTACTTTCAAATGATAATCAAGTTTTGTCTTTTTGAATTTTGCGTGTAACCAGAGTGCAAATCGTCCTTCCAAACTTGCGGCTTCTTGCTTGTTAATTTCAGGATGTATTTCTATCAATCTTTGTACCAGTCTCAGGTCTACAGCAATATCAAAAAAATCCCAGCCCAGTGTTTTTTTGCCATTAGCATAGCATTTGCAATAGTTATGATTCAAATGTACTTCTCTCTCAAGCGACTTTAGGAATTCCACTATCTTTGGGCGTTCTATTTCAAAATTAAGACAAGACCCGGTGATTATTATGGAATTTGTTATATCCTCGGAGATTTCAAGGGTATCGCTCCTTGTGGATTTGTTATTTTTTTCAGACACTAGAGCCTTTTTTATTGTAATAATATCTCCAAGCGTTGCACCAATCAAATCTCTTGTTTTGGTATCAATCCGAATTATCTCTTTATCATTGGTTGTATCAGTGGGATGCAAGGACAGACAAATAATGTTAGTTCCATTTTGGGGACCAATAACGCTAATAAGGTCACCATCAGAAATGCTTAATGTGTGCATGATTTCTGGATCAATCCTTACAATATTCCTACCTTTATCTCGAGTTTCATTTTCAAATACTCTAAGAGAAATTCCAGAATTATCAGTCATAATATATCTATCATGCATTTTTGTATATAAGAATATTTTCAAATCCAGGATTGACGATGATTCACTGTTAGAATAACTTTTTTTCATTTAGAGAGGGGTAACTTGGCTATCTAAAACGGATGTTGTTAAGGAGAGATATAGTATCAACTAGGAGTTGACAAAAAAGAAAAAAAAGGTGTTCGTTCGTTTTCCTGCTTTTGTTGACAGCATGACAAATTAGCTTATGGAATTGATCTGCTGTACAGCTTTCCTTCAAGTGCAAGCTTGTACATCTCGGCCACGTATGGGTTCTTTCCAGGAGTTTCAGCACCCAATTCTACTAGACGTGCATAGACTCTTACTACATATGCAAGAGCACCCATGAAAGCTACTACTACTCCCATGTTAAACATCCAGTGGTTCGGGACTGCGAAAATTTCTTCCACAAACCAAAAGTGCCACATTTCATTCACACCAATTGTAAACATGGTTGCAAGATAGCCTATTATGGTTATCTTTAAACCAGTGTTCATTGAGTTTCCAGGTCCTCTCAGTACAGGTACCCTTCTGTCATACATTGCCACAAATCCCCAACCTAATGGCAGGGCTACAAAGTGACTGTATAACCACCAATGAGCTGGTGTAAATGCGCTGTCTCTAATTGCGGTTTGATGAAGAGATCCATCAACAAAGTTATCTACTTCTACGGATGCTGCGATTGAACCCAGCATGATAACCATGATGTAGATTTTCTTTAGTCTCTGGATTTCTACTTCTTTTGGAATTAGAGCCGGCATCTGTGCCATTTTAGTCAACGATACTTCATCGATCTTTTATAATAAGTTGTAGATATAGAAATTATATAATAAAGTATAAAATTTGTAAGAGAGAAATCGTATCATGATAATTATTACCATGTTTTAAAGAAAAAATCATTGGAAATGGACCAACAAAACGATAATCATTATTGATAATCACGAATGATAAGCCCTAATACCATTATAAGCAGTAATAAAAGATTCGTTCCATTTTTTCCTATTTATGATCTGGAACCGCACTACATAATATATAAATCAATTCCCTTTCAACAAACAGCATGAATTTGGATGCTAAAAGCAAGGTGAAAATATTACTACTTTTGACGATTACAATGTTTTCTGCTGTTGCCGTAGCCCACGGAACAGAAGCATCAGGAAATGCATCAGGTGCAATTAGTTGTCCTGATGGCAGGTCAGAAAAGGGAGAACTCTCATTTACAGCATTTATGAACGATACTCCTATCTACGGAAGTTGGGAAGTAGTTGTCGATGGTTCTTCCGAAGATAATACTAGTAACGGCGGATTTCTTGATTCGGGAAAAATTGACCAGATAAAGTATGACTTGGAGGGTAAAGAGACAACTAGTAATATTTGTGATTTAGACAAAAAAGGAAATATTTCAATCAATGGAGACTGTGGAAATAAAGCAAAAATCCAGGTTCGAGCTGATTCGGGTTGGAAAGGAACTTTTGAGGGAGATATTGACTG